>JAAZMA010000055.1 GCA_012799055.1 Tissierellia bacterium | reverse complement strand
CTAAGTATGCCCCCTCAGTAGTCCAATGGTGATCTGTCCTGTAATAAATATAATTTTTTCTGTGGGAAAATAAGTTTTCGTATATACTCACAAAATTTATTTTGTGAGAAAGAAGTTCCTTCGTTTCTTCAATAATTTCTAATTGACTATCATTTGGAGCAAAGGCGGGCAAATTTTCCTTTAGGATTTCAGTTGAACCAGGTATTAATATAAAATATATGTCTCCATTTGAAATACTTTTAGCAAAATCATTTACTTCTTTTATTTTACCTAAAAACTTATTTTCTTCTGGTTTCTGAAACCTCTCTAATAAAAAATCATTCTTTCCTAAGTAAACTCCATTATTTTCTTTTTTACCTATAAGCTTTTCTGCACTAGACTTTACACCTATCCAAAAATCCCTCATGGGAAATTGGTCTGTAATATATTTTTCATAATTTGTAGTATATCTTCCATCTACTACTTGGGATGTGGAAAATTTAGGAGCCTGTTCTAATCTTCTATTTTCTGATTCAGAAAAAACTTTATCTGCTATAATATTATTTAGAAATATAATACTACCAATATACATTAATAAAAACACGGCTAATACAGATTTATATGAAATATTTTTCTTCAAAATAATCCCTCTCTTAATTTTAAAATCTAAAGTATAAAAATGGATTGTAAGTTTCATTTACTAAATATGCAGTACATAAAAACATTAAAACCATATAAGCAATTGGAATTGCAATAACCTCCCCTTTTCCCAACCGTAATTTTACTTTATTAAATATATTCTTAGGAATAGGTGTGGAAGATACAAATAGCATTATTAATAATAAGGCATTTGTATATAAATAATAAATAGCATTTCCATCTATAAAACCACCTGTCCCAAAGCCAAACATGGTTTTAATAAAAGAAAATCCTAAATTAATATTTTCAAATTCAAAAAACACCCAGCCAATTATAACTATTACCAATGTATATATGTGCTTCAAAAGCTCTGGCTTGTCTTCCATCAAATCTAAAAGAAATAGTTTTTCTAGAATTAAAAATATACCATAATATAATCCCCAAAGAATAAAATTCCAATTGGCACCATGCCAAAGTCCTGTTAATAACCATACTATGATTAAGTTTCTAAATTGTTTAAGTTGTCCTTCTCTATTTCCCCCAAGGGGTATATATACATATTCCCTAAACCACATACCTAATGATATATGCCATCTTCTCCAAAATTCCGTTACAGATTTGGATATATAGGGGTAATCAAAGTTTTTCATAAAATTGAAACCAAATATCTTCCCTAATCCTAATGCCATATCTGAATATCCACTAAAATCAAAATATATTTGAAAAGTAAAGGCTATTATTCCTAACCAAGCAGATAATACTGATAGCTCATTTATAGGCATGGCTTTTATACTGTCCCATAATAATCCTATATTGTTTGCCAATAACACTTTTTTAGATAATCCAATGATAAATAATTCTGCCCCTTCTCCAAATAAATAAAGACTTTCTTGCCTATTATCTAATTCTTTTTGGATTTCACTATATCTAACTATAGGCCCTGCTACTAATTGTGGAAACATAGTTACATAAGTTCCAAAAGATATAATATTTCTTTGTACAGGTACTTTATTTAAATATATATCTATGGTATAGGATAAAGTTTGAAATGTATAAAAGGATATCCCCAAAGGTAGTGGAAGGCTTTTCCATGGAATACTTAAGTTAAATAGATTGTTAATATTTTGTACGACAAAACCTGAATATTTAAAAAAACCTAATAGTCCTAAATTTACAATTAAAGAATTTATTAATATTGCCTTGGAAATTCTCTTATTATTTCTATATTTTTCTATAGCCAGCCCATTGAAATAATCAAATACTGTAGAAAATAGCATTATAGTAATATATATAGGTTCTCCCCAAGCATAAAAAATTAAGGATGCTAGAAAAAAAAACAGATTTCTTAATTTTTTAGGTGCTAAATAATATATGAAAATAGTAATTGGTAGAAATAAAAAAATAAATATTAATGAACTAAAAACCAAGTTTTGCACCTCCAAAGAAATCTTTATTTAAATGATTTGTAAAATATTTTTTCTATTTGTTCTACATCTTCTGATATAGCAAAAAGCACATAATTACCTTTTATTTTTAACAAACTATTTTCTATTAAATAATATTCTTCTGGGAGATAATCTTTGAAATTATCTGCCTGTTCTTCTATTCTCTTTTCAATTTTTTCTTTTATATTGTCTATTTCAGTAGAATCCTTTACTTTAAATATGCCTATCTCATTAGCTTCAATATTTGATTTAGGAATATATAATAAAAATTCCTCTAAATCTTCTAGGTTTATATCATATAATTTTTCTAATTTTTCACTATCTCCTATAGCCATAGTAGATAAATTAATTTCTTCTTTTAATTTATTATCTATATCTTTAACTGATGGTGCTTTGCTCATTGCATCCTTTTTAGTGCAACTAGTCAAAATAACTAAAGTTAAACTAAGTACAAATAAATTTGTTAATATCTTTTTAAGTGTTCTTATCATATTTAACCATCTCCTCTGTCATAATCCTTACTTAGTATTATCTATTAAATATTGTAGCCATAATTCATAAAATTTGTATTTCACATGAATACCATCTGGTTCTAATAAATCCATATTGTCTTCTACTATATCTCTTATATTAAGGTATTTTACATTCTCTTCCTCTGTCATATCCCTAAGGGCCTGATTATAAGTCTCTATATTTTCATTGGTCAAAAAAGGTTTTTTAGCCTTTACTTCTGCACTTACAGGTAATATAGACTGTACATATATGGTAGCACTTGGTAGTTGATTACGAATTTCATTTATTAGTTCTTTATAATGTTTAATAAATTTTTCATTGTCCTTAAATGTTAGCATATCGTTCATTCCAAATAATAAATATATATTATCTGGATTTTTGTTTATAATCTCTTCTATTTCCTCTTGGGCCTTTTTAGTAGTAAAACCTAATTTTGCAATTACATTGTTTTCATCTATTAATTCATAATAAGATAGGCTATCTGTTATAGAATCTCCAATAAATAAATCTCTTTTAAATATTTCACCATATTCACTGAAAGTTTTAATATTTTCTGTCCCTTGACTTCTATTTATATTGGTTTCAATTTTGGAATCCTTTTTTTTGTTTTCATTTTTAGTTTTTGATATATCAGGCTTTTTTTCTATTGGTATATCCTGTAATTGTTCTTCTTTTGAAACATCCTTTGTCGTTTCTTGTAAAATTGGAGTTTTCCCCACCATATCTTCATCCTTATTAAGGTTATCATTAAAGTTTTCTGCTGCATGTTTTAATGATAACTTTGTGATTAGTATAAGTAAAATAATTAAGATGGATAATGAAATAGATAATTTTTTAATATTAATTTTTCTGTTTTTATATCTCATATTATATTTCATGTTTTGCCCCCAATTTTTGTGTAAATTTATGTAAAATCATATAATTTTAATAATTGTTTAGTAAACTTGTAATAAAAGTCCTACTAAATATATTATAGTACATTTTATTTTCTATTTGGTTAAATAATGATGACAAATTTCAAATTGAAGAGAATTTTACCTAGCACTTTGTGGAAATAAATGAGCCTTATACCAATATAGGGATTTCCATGAAAAACAAAATAAAAAAAGGAGCTTTTGCTCCTTTTAAAATTGATTTTTATCTATTTCACCTATTCCATCTATTAACTCCCATGGCCTTTCTTCCATATCCAGACCTTATTTTCTTACCAAATCCATGCCTAATTCTTTCATCGTATCTAGTACCTATTTCTAAACCATAACATCCTGGTACAAATCCATTGTCCTTATGAAATTTATCTATATAGCTAAAATGTTCCTCCCATTTTTTCGCCTCTTCTTCTCCTATTAAGCCTTCTTTTAAAGCTATTTTAATTTGTTCTCTTTTCCACTTCATTCTTTCCTTAAACAAAGTTTCCCTGTTTTCAGCACTTATTCCTGCTGGCTGAGTCTTAGGCACAAAAGTCCCTGCATAAGTAAATGTAAATACAAATCCTATCACCATAATTAGTGATAAAGTAATTAAAACCTTAGAATGATAAATCCTAGTTTAAATAATAATGGGAACTATATAGAAAAAACTTTTTATTTATTAGATAATAATAAAGTTGTTGGAACATTAATAATTGGTTATATAGATAATTCTTATTTAACAGAATCTGCAATGATTTTTAAAGGCACTTTATTTAACTCTTTTATTATTTCTGGGATTATAACTGTCCTTCTGGGTTTTGTTATTTCTGTATTTTTATCAAAAGGATTAACCAATCCTATATTAAATATAACTCATACTGCAAATCAGATGAGAAGTGGAAATTTGGAATCCCGTTCCATTGTAAAAACCAATGTAAATGAAATTTCTGAACTATCTGCCTCCATAAACTATTTAGCTGAAACCCTTCAAAATCAAGAAGGCCTAAGAAAAAGATATGCATTGGATATATCCCATGAACTCCGCACTCCATTAACCACATTAAAATCCCATCTAGAGGCAATGGTTGATGGTGTATGGGAAATTAGCCGTGAACATCTTAATATATTAATAAAGGAAATTGATGGATTAACTAAATTAGTAGATGATTTAAAAAATACTTTTAAAGATTTGGAAGGACAATTAAATATAAATAAAACTTATTTTAACATCTCTAATGAATTGGAAAATATTATTTCTGAATTTAAGCCCTTATATAGTAAAACTGGTTATTTATTAGAATCCTCTATAGAAAAGAATGTTGAAATTTTAATGGATAAATATAGACTAAAACAGATTATGTATAATCTATTATCTAATGCTATGAAATACTTAAATGAGGATGGAAAAGTTATCGTTAGGCTAATAAAAGAGGATAGGTATATAAAAATTATAGTAAAAGACAATGGTGCTGGAATTAAAGAAAAAGATTTACCTTTTATATTTGAAAGATTTTATAGAGCAGATATATCTAGAAATAGAGAAACTGGTGGTACAGGCTTAGGTCTTTCCATTACTAAGTCTATAGTAGAAGCTCATGGAGGCAAAATTTGTGCAGAAAGTCAAATGAATAAAGGTACAAAATTTACAATCTTATTGCCTATATAAATATAATTTTTTATAAAAACAATCTGCATTTCATAAGTTTTTCCTTCTAAAAAAATATACAATAGTTGTAACTAAAGGTAATATAAATATGGTTATTAAGGATGTTATTAATATTATTTTTTCAAGTTCCTCTCCAACTGATAATATGGAACGTCTATCCTTTATGGAAACTGTTACAATTAGTACTAGAATAGTTATAGGAATTATGTATGGCCTATTAGTTTTTTTGTTAATAGTCTGGGTAAAAGCTACTGTTGTAAAATATAAATATCCTGCAATTTTACCTATATTTCCTATTATTAATGCAATTACTGATAATACATCGATTCTTTGTATAAAATCTAGTAAATTGACTAGTCTACTAAAGGTAAAAAAAGGAAAACTAGTATGTTTTGCGTATTCTATCCCTAAAACTGCTTGAGTAGCTATGACTAATATTATAACTATAAACACTGAATATATTAAAGCTTTCATAAATATTTTATTTAACTCCTCTTTTCTCTCTAAATGAGGAGTTATCATAGCTAAAATTATTATATCAGAAAACTTTATACTTCTATCTAAAGCACCTATATTCAATTCTTTAAATGTAGAATCACTTAATATAGGCAAAAAAACAGTAAAGTCATAATTTTTATAACTTAATACTACAAACAATAATATAACCACTAGTATAAATGGAACAAAAACTTCTGCACCTCTACCTATAGCTTCTAGTCCCTTATAGGAAATATAAGCACAGGTAATAAGCATAATAATAGTTGATACAAAGGTTGGTGTCTCTGGAAACATAGTGGTATCTAATATTTCTACTAAAGTTGCAACTAAAATAATACTAAACATTAATAAAAACAAAGTATAATATATACCAGTTATCTTTCCTATCACTTTGCCTAAAATTTTTTCACTATATTCAATTATAGTTAGATCTTTAAACTTACTGGACAAATATAATATGGGCCAACACAATATAATCGTATAAGGTATTGATAATAAAAGGGTTATCCATATATCTTGATTTCCTGGTGGAGTATTTACTATGGGCATATAGGTGAAAGCTATAATTACCCTATATATTATTATTAACAAAATTACTTGATACGAAGATATTTTAGTTTCGCCTTTTATATTTTCCATATTATCTCCCCTTAATCTTACCAATAGGTGTATTTATTAATCCAGTCCTAATTATATTGGTTTCAATTTCAACTTGAAAATCCGATTTTGAAAATATATCATTCCAATTATCTTTTACTTTATGCCATTCCTTGGGATATTTCCTATGAAAAGCAGAACCAAAACCAAAAATATCTGACTCAAATTCCCTTTGTACTTTTAATATTGTATCCTCTATTCTCTTTTTTATTTCCTTAGAACAAGCTTCTTCTACTTTCAGCATATTATCCTTTGTTGATATATCTATATCCCCTGTTATTTCTTCTAAAGACCCCCTTAATTTAACTTTTACCTTTAATACTATATTTCCATCAATTATCTCTACATCTTTTTTAGTTTTCATATTTATAATATCAACTGTACTAATTCGAATATTGGATATTCCCTCAGATTTAATATCACTCTCTATAGGTTTAGTTGGGCCAGAGTTTGTATCTGTAATATTAGGTGTAGGAAAAGTTATTATTCCCGACTTAGCTCTTCCCATTATAATATTAAAGGCTTTTGTTTCTATTCCATCTAAAAACCCAACAAGTTTTTCCCTTTTAAATGCTGCTCCACCAATAACTGTAAGCTCATATTCTTTACCTCCATTTGATTTTTCTATTTTATTTATTTTCAACTTTTCCCGCTTTTCTATTACTCCTAACACTGGTTGTTGACCTCTATCATAAAAATACCTTAAATATTCGGCTAAATTGACTTTTATAACCTTTGGATTATATTTAAAATTTTCAATTAATTTTAGTATATAATTTCCAGGTATTTCTTCCAATCCTGAGGCAACTCCCATTACTTCATAGGCCTTGCTGCCTTTTGCAATTAATAAATATGCTGTCTCTCTTTGTTCCCGATCTCTTACTAATAAATCTAAATCAGTAACCGATGCCCTTCTAGCAAATTCTTCACCAAAAATAATAACCTTGTTGTGAGCTATATAAAGTTTTCTATCAAATTTCAAGGTTATATCTCTAAAAGCATCGAAAACATTATCACCAGTTCCTTGAACATATGTCACAATACTGCCTCTTTTCATACTAGCTTTTTCTTTAGCTGGGACAGGTTCTATTATTTCAGCAGTTAATAATACTTTATCATCCTCAAAGTCTAAGCCTATAACCAATGTGATACCAAGGGCATTTAATTCCATAGCATTCCAACAAGCAGTTAAAAAAATAGACATTATAATAATTATATTTAAAAAAAGTATTTTTTTTGTCATATGTTCACTTCTTTCCAATATTTTTCTGCCTTACTCTATTTCTTTTTTCTAAAGTATCAGGTCTAAAAATAAAGGTCCATAGAGGGAATCTTATGATAGAATCTTTTAATCCCTGTTTGTTTACTGGTGCCAAAGGAAATCCATAGGGAATACCAAATGAATCTAGAGATATTATTTGAACTATAATAATAACCAATCCACATATCATAGCATATAGACCCATAAATCCCCCTAGTAAAATAAGTATAAATCTATATATAACTACTGCCTCAGTTAAAGATGGTACAGCAAACTCCGCAATGGCAGTGGCGGCAACTACAATTACCATTGGTGCAGATACAATTCCCGCTTCTACTGCTGCCTGGCCTAGTACCAATGCTCCTACAATACTTACTGCCGAACCAACTGCCCTTGGAAGTCTTATTCCAGATTCCTTTATTAACTCTAACATCAATGTCATTAAGAAAGCCTCTACAATGGCTGGAAATGGTACCCCCTCCCTAGCCCCTGCCATAGTAATTAAAAGCACAGTAGGAATCATTTCCTGATGAAAGGTTTGTAATGCAACATAAAGTCCAGGTAATACAATACTTAAAAACAAACTAAATACCCTTAAGCCCCTTAAAAAAGTTGCAAAATAAGGCCTAGTATAATAGTCTTCACTGGTTTGAAGATTTTCCACAAAAAATTTAGGTATAGTTAGTACGTGAGGCGTGCCATCGCAAAATATTGCCACCCTACCTTCTAGTAATTTACCAGCTACTACATCAGGTTTTTGAGTGTCTGAAATTGTGGATATAAAGGAAGTAGGATTGTTTTCTATTAATTGCTGAATATATCCACTTTCTAAAACGCCGTCAATATCAATCTTCCCTATTCGACTTTTAACTTCATTTAAAACATCTTCATTTACTATACCATTTATGTAAGCAATAGATATTTGAGTTTTTGTTTGTTTTCCAAGTGTTTTATCTTCAAAGACTAGATTGCTATTTCTAATTCTCCTTCGAAGCATTACTTTATTGACCAATATATCTTCAATAAAACCTTCCTTTGGGCCCCTTACTACAGCCTCTGCTTCAGGTTCTTCAATATTTCTTTTGTCCCATTTGTTTAAATTAATAGTATAGGAATAGTTAATTCCATCTATAAATAAAGCAATGCTTCCATAATTTAATTTATTAGCTATTTCTTCTAAATCAATTTCTTTTTTCATACTTGATACATATAAAATTTTTTCTAAATCCTTTGAAGTATTTAAATTTAAAATAATAGGTTTAACAATATCTCTATCTAATATATTTTTATCTATAAAGCCCTCAATGTAGCAAATCATAGCCTTTATATTATTTTCTGTTTCCAATTCATATACAATTAAATCGCTAGTATTGTGAAAAGTTTTTATTATTTTTTCTTTATTTATGTGAAGTTTTTTAGAAATCAAATATACCACCCTCAAAATATTATCTTTATTAGTATCACCTAAATTTGCATTTATTATGAAGATGTTAAAATTTATGTACCAAAAAATTTAATATAAATATACTTTAATAAAAACATATGGAAAAAAGTTTAGTACGAAAAATTTTAAAACACTAATTATTATAATCTGGTATAATATTATTTATTATTAGAGAAAGGAGAATAAAAATTGAATAAGATTAAAATATTCACTGATAGTACCAGTGATTTATCTAAAGGACTAGTTGAAGAAAATAATATATCTATTGTGCCTTTATATGTGGTTTTTAAAGAGCATATGTATAAAGATGGAGTAGATTTAACTCAAAAAGAATTGTATGAAAAAATAAGAGAACTGGATATGATTCCCAAGACTGCTGCTCCTTCCCCTCAGGATTTTGTTAATGCTTTCAAACCTTATGTAGATGAAGGATATGATATATTGTTCATTGGACTATCTTCTAAAATATCTGCCACAATTCAAAATGCCAATATAGCTAAAAATGAATTTCCAGATGCCAATATTGAAATAATAGATTCTTTAAATTTATCTTCTGGAATTGGTTTATTGGTAATGAAGGCTTGTGATTTTAGGGATGAAGGGATGAATTTGGAAGAAATATCTAATAATATACGTCAATTAGTACCAAAGGTAAGAACTGCATTTGTAATTGATACTTTAGAATATTTACATCTAGGAGGACGTCTATCTACAATGCAATCCCTATTGGGCACAGTCCTTAAAATAAGACCTATAATTAAAATGGTAGATGGTGAATTAACAGTAGCACAAAAAGGTAGAGGTAAAATGGAAAAAGTTGTGGATTTAATGTTAAAAAAACCTTTAGAAAATGCTACTAATATAGATACTAAAAGATTGTTTATTACCCATTCTCAAGGAGATAAGTTCACTAACTATTTAAAGGAAGAATTAGATAATAATACTAAGGTTGAGAATATACATATTACTAATGCAGGATGTGTAATTTCTAGTCATTGCGGTCCAGGTACTGTGGGAATATTATATATTGAAAAATAGCCATTATTTTATGGCTATTTTTCTACTTCCAGGCTTAATTATGGGAATATTTTCTTTACATAAAGGACATTCATTGACTTGGTAGGTATTTATATTTAATTTTACTCCACTATATAATGGATATTTAATATCCCCATTACTCCTATCTACAATACAAGCTATACCTACTACTTCACCACCTACTTCTTCTACCACGTTAATAGCCTCATAAGCAGATTTACCTGTAGTTACTACATCTTCTGCAATTATTATTTTTTGTCCCTTATTAATTGAAAAACCTCGTCTTAATTTCATTTCACCATTTTCTCTTTCTACAAATATACTAGGTTTCCCAGTTTGTCGACCTAGTTCATAGCTTACTATTATGCCTCCCATGGCAGGTCCCACAACTATATCAAAATCTAAATCTTTCAACTTATCTACAATTAATTTTACTGCTATTTCAGCCTTATCTGGATACATTAAAAGTTTAGCACATTGAACATATCCATCACTATGCTTTCCTGAAGATAATAAAAAATGACCTTCTAAAAGTGCTTCTGTTTCCTTTAATGTTTCAATTAACACATTATATCCCTCCCAATTATTCCTCTTATTTCTTCTAGGCTTTTTATATTTTCTTCTTCCATAAATGTTTCAATTCCACAAATTATATCTAAAGAAATATCTGGTTTAATAAAATTTCCAGAACCAATTTGTACTCCATAGGCTCCAGCCATTATAAATTCTATTGCATCCTTATAGTCAACAATTCCCCCTATTCCAATAATAGGAACATCTACTGTTCTTGCTACTTCATATACCATTCGAAGGGCTATAGGTTTAATACAAGGTCCAGACAATCCTGCAGTTACATTTTCAAATACAGGTTTCCTAGAGAATATATCTATGGCCATTCCATTGAAAGTATTTACTAAAGACAATCCATCTGCACCTGCCTTTACACAGCATTCTGCCATTTCTACTATATTTTCTGCATTGGGAGATAGTTTTACTATTAAAGGTTTTTTACACACTGCCCTTACCTCTTTAACCACTTCATAGGCAATTTTTGATTTAATTCCAAAGGCCATACCTCCTTCTTTTACATTAGGACAGGAGATATTTAATTCTATTATATCTATATTTGTATTATTTAATTTTATAATTGCTTCTATATATTCCTCTATGGTACCTCCACCTATATTAGCTAATATTACTGTATCTAACTCTTCCATAAATATTAGCTCATCCCGAATAAATCCATCAATACCTGGATTTTGTAACCCAATACTATTTAGTAATCCACTGGCTACTTCATAAATTCTAATACCTTTATTTCCTTCTTTTTTGTGTAGAGTTAAGCCTTTGGTGCATATACCTCCTAATTTCGATATATCAAAGTATTCTTCATACTCTCTACCAAATCCAAAGGTACCAGAGGCAGCTATTACTGGATTTTTAAATTCTATTCCACAAATATCTACTTTAGTATCAATCATCAAAAAATTACCTCCTTCCCTGGAAATACTGGCCCTTCTTTACAAACTCTTTTCATACCAGATTTTGTTTCTATGGTACATCCTAAACAAGCACCTATTCCACAAGCCATTCTACTTTCCATAGATGTAAATACTGGTATTTTGTCCTTAGTCATTTCTACTATTTTTTTCATCATAGGTACTGGCCCACAGGTATATATTAAGTGGTACTTATTGGGCACAAATAATTCTGTTACAAATCCTTTATGACCAAAGAAGCCATTTTCTGTAGATATGTAAATATTGTCTACATATTTTTTAATAATATCTATATAATATACTTCATGTCTAAAACCACAATAAAAATCAATATTCCCTCGAAGCTCTTTTGCTAAAAAAATCATAGGTGCTATACCAATTCCCCCAGATATTATGGCAATATTGGAAGGAGGCCTATTGTTTGTAGCCTTTTCTAAATCAAATCCATTGCCTAAAGGACCTAATAATTCTAAATTATCTCCTATTTTAAGTTTAGAAAAAATTTCTGTACCCTTTCCCTTTACTTCATACAAAAATACTAATTTGTCTTCTTCAATATTGGCAATACTAATGGGTCTAGATAAAAATGGGTCTAAATCCCAGGATTTCAGCATATAGAATTGCCCAGGAGCACCTAATTTACAGGATTCTTCATAAATAAAGCTTACACCATCTTTCTCCAGATGACATTTACACCCATTGCTGCCTTCGGTGAATTTTACTTTCATCTCGTAAATATTATTTGCTATTTCAGTATTAGAAAAAATTACCCCCTTTCTATAGCCGGATTTCATTCTCTATATCCTCCTTCATGGAAAGTACCGCTTGTCTTGCATAATAGCCAAATCTATTCTTCCCATTATTTTTATCTTTGTAAGCCAAGATAATACCCCTAGAAGAATTAACTATTCCTCCATTTCCTTTGTTTAAATAAAGGGTTACATCTTTACCCTTACCCCCTTGATGCCCATATCCAGGAATTAGGAAAAACATATTCTTATACCTATCCCTAATTTCAATAGCCTCATTAATGTGGGTACCCCCTACTACTGCACCAATAGCACTAAAACCACAATTCCCCATATACTTTTCACCAATTTCTGCTAATCTATCTCCTACATAATAGTATAAAGGGGCTCCTTTGCTATGCTGAGAATGACAGTAAGATTGAGAATTACAGTGCCATTGTCCATTGTCCTTTCTCCTTTGTCCTTTGACATTAAGGTATTGTATATCTTTAGCTCCTGGATTTGAAGTTCTAAGTAATACAAAAATTCCTTTATTACCTGCTTCTAAATATTTTAAATATGGGGTTATACTATCAAAACCCATATAAGGATTTAATGTAATAAAATCCGTTTCAAATTCCCCTTCAAAATGAGCTTTAGCATACATTTCAGCTGTAGAAGCTATATCTCCCCTTTTAATATCTCCTATAGATATGGAATCTAAACTCTTAATATATTCTAAAGTCCTCTTATAAGCCACTAAACCTTTTATGCCATAGGCTTCATAAAATGCAATTTGCAGTTTATATACAGGAACTAAATCTATGGTACAGTCTATTATTTTTTTATTAAATTGAAATAGTATTTGATCTATATCTTGATATTTTTCTTTAATATGATTTGGTACATAATCTAAATTTGTATCTAAGCCTACACATACATTTCCCTTTTTCTCAACTTCACCATACAATTTATCAATTATCAACTTTTATCCCCCCATTATATTTTATTTCTCCTTTTCTAATAGTGGCAATTACTTCTCCATAAAACTCCATTCCATTAAAAGGAGTATTTTTCCCTTTGGATAAAAATCTTTCTCCATCTACTATAATTTTTCTATCTAAATCAACTAATACAATGTCCCCATCATATCCGATTTCAATTTTACCTTTTTTTATATTGGCCAATTTAGCAGGATTTCCAGACATTAGCTCTGATAATTTATTTAAAGTGATTTCTCTAGATTTCACTAATTGGGTATAGCATATGGAAAAAGCAGTTTCTATTCCAGATATGCCAGGAGCACCTTTTTCTTTATCTTCCATAGAATGAGGTGCATGGTCTGTAGCAATCATATCTATTGTACTATCTTGTATTCCTTCTATAATTGCCATTACATCTTCTCTTTCTCTAATAGGGGGATTGACTTTATAATCATTACTAAATAATGCTATATGATGAGGAGTTACCTCACAAGTAATATTTGGATTAGTTTTTTTAGCTTTTCTTATTTCTTCTATGGCTTCTTTAGTGCTAACATGGGCAAGATGTAATTTTGCTCCTACTATATTCGACAAATAAATATCCCTATAAGTCATTATATTTTCAGACAATCTTGTATCTATATTGACTATTTCCTCATCTTCCTCATGGGCTATAATAATTAAGCCTTTTTCTTTAGCCTTAAGCATTGCCTTATACATTACTAAATTAGATTGTACTCCTTTACCGTCATCAGAAATAAATTTAACCCTATTATCTAGATTATCTAAGTGTTCTAATGTTCTTCCATCAAAATCTTTAGTTATTGAAACTACTTGATGTATGTCAATTAAATCTAATTTATTTGCTTTATCTAAAATATTATTTACAATTTTCATATGACAAACTATGGGCTTAGTATTTGCCATTAAATTTACAAAAGTATATCCACCTTTTAAAGCAGCCTTGCTTCCTGAATATATATCTTCTTTATAGGTATAGCCAGGTTCTCTAAAATGAACATGCATATCTATAAAAGATGGCATTGCCACTAAGCCATTCCCATTAATGGTTTTACAATTATAATTTAATCCAACACCATATTCAGCTATTTTTCCCTTTTCTATATATATATCTCCTTGAAAATCTTTATCTCTATCTATAACTTTACAGTTTTTAATTAGAATTTCCACACTAACCCTCCCAAGAATATATTTGATCACAGTATTCACATTTATATATACCATCTGCCTCATCTATGAGAACAAATCTGTGAATAATACCTCTTTCATTGGAAGTTACACATCTTGGATTTTTACATTCTATAATTCCTTCTACATTTTCTGGCAAAGATAAATTTATTTTTTCCACTATTTTTTCATTTTCTATAACATTTACAGTTATATTTGGGTCTATAAAACCTAACATGGCTAAGTCTAAATCGATTTTATTTTCAATTTTAATTAAATCTTTTCTACCATATTTTTTACTTGGTGCATTCATTATTAATGCCACTGTGTAATCAGCTTTATCTAAACCTAAGTATTTAAATATACTAAAGCCATAACCTACTTTAATATGGTCTATTACTATGCCTCTAGAAATACTATCTATATATAACAATTAAATCACTCCTAATAGTTTTGAAATTAACGCCATTCTAACATACATGCCATATTTAACCTGTTTAAAATAAAAAGCTCTAGGATCTTCATCAACCTCATAACTTATTTCATTTACCCTTGGCAATGGATGAAGTATTGCTAAATCTTTTTTTGCTAATTTTAATTTTTTCTTATCCAATATATAGCTGTCCTTTAATCTAATATAATCTGCTTCGTTAAAAAATCTTTCCTTCTGAACTCTTGTCATATAGAGTATGTCCAATTCTTTTATTGTTTCTTCTAATCTTTCCACTTCTAAATAATCTATAGATTTCTTATTTAATATTTCTGCTTTTATATAATCGGGAACTTGCAACTCTTTTGGTGATATTAATATGAATTTAATACCATTATATCTAGATAAGGCTTTAATTAAGGAATGTACTGTACGACCAAATTTTAAATCTCCACATAAGCCAATAGTTAAATTGTTAAAACTCCCTTTAGCTTTTCTTATGGTAAGAAGATCTGTTAAAGTTTGAGTAGGGTGTTGATGTCCTCCATCTCCTGCATTTATTAGGGGAACTGGAGAATAAAATGATGCATATTTTGGTGCTCCTTCTTTTGGATGCCTCATGGCTATAATATCCACATAGGATCCAACAGTCCGAATTGTATCTGGAATACTTTCTCCTTTCTTTACTGAACTAGAGCTAGGTTCAGAAAAACCAATTACTTCTCCTCCAAGTCTCAACATGGCTGCTTCAAAACTAAATCTAGTTCTAGTACTAGGTTCATAAAAAAGTGTGGCTAGTATTTTCCCATTGCAAATATTTTTAAATTCCCTTTCATTCTCTATTATTTTATCAGCTAGATTAAATATATCCTCTAATTCTTCTATAGAGAAGTCCTGTGGGTCTATTAAATGTTTACCTACTAACATAATTTTACCTCCTTTTTATTTTCTTTGGAAGGCTTAAAAAAAGCCTTCCCTAAAGGAAGGCATAACTATTCCAATATTACGCTTTCCTTTCTGAACTCTCTGGTTCAGTTTAAAGGTCTCAAACATTCATATTAAAAATATCATAGAATGTTTATAGTGTCAATTATTTTCCTTTAAGTTTGTTTTCATTATAAAAAAGACGACCAATGGCCGTCTTATTTCATACTAGTTCCTCCACCAGTTAGTCCTGATTTCACTTGTTGAATATCATTTGAATTTGCTGGAGGTGCAGGAGTATAATATCCTTTTTGTTCTGCTATTTGAAATAATTGATATTGAAATTGTTCTGCCTCATTTCTTAATTGTATTAATGTAGACCTTAATTGTTGATTTGCACATTCAGTAATAGCCTTTGTATAGCTATCTATACTGGCCTTAGTACCAGCTAATATATCAGATACCATATCTTTTTCTTGCATATTCTTCCCTCCTATTTTAGTGAATTTATTAGATTAGTTGCAGTAGTCTCTGAATCTTGACCCGATTGCTTAAATAGATTTTTTATATTTGGATCTTCACATTGATTTGAATAGAAATCAAACTTACATGCCATTGTTTGATGGGCTCCTATTATTTCCCTTAGGGATTGTAATTCCATTTGATTAATATTTCCCAAGTTTATTGAATTTTTTAATGCCATAAAATGTCTCCTTTCAAATTTGATTTTAAATCTACGATTTTATTTTGGCATTAAGAAAAGCTTTTTATTCATGAAAAGATTATTAATATTATTTCTTTCATAGGAAATAATATTAAAGTACAGGAGGTGAAATTTTTGAAAAGAAAAGTTGTAGTAGAGAATATATTGACACCCCATATAGATTATTTAAAGTCTCACGGTTATGATGTATATACACTATATAAAAATTATAATCTGCAAAATATAGTTTCTGATGAATATGAAGCAATCGTAGTTTCAGGCTTAGACCAATTGGGAATAAATCAAGCAGAATTTAATAAACCCAATGCAACCATAATAGAAGCTAAGGGTTTAACTCCTGAAGAAGTCCATAGTATTATTGAAAATAGAAGTAATTTAAAAAGCTAGGTATTAACCTAGCTTTAGCTTTTTAAACAATATACGTTAATTGAATTAAATTTTATCCATTAAGATAATTTTATACATTTACCATGGAATTCTTAACTTTTGTCTTTGTTTAAAATCATCAATTTGTTATAATGGAATTGTATCAATTAAGGGATTAATAAAGGGGGTTATAAAATGGATATTAATTTAATTGGAGTTCCAATTATGTATGGCTCTGACAAGGATGGGGTACAATATGGCCCAGATAAATTAAGACAAAAAGGAATTGTTTCTACAATAAAAAAATACAATAAAATTGTCTATGATTTTGGAAATTTATCTATACCCTATGTACCTCCTTCTGACAAGTATTTAGCCCATAAAAAAATCAAATACTTAGATACAATAATTAATGTTAATACTAATTTAGCTCATTTAGTTTATAGTTCTTTATGTTCTAAATCTTTTCCCTTAATAATTGGTGGAGACCATGTATTAGGATTAGGTAGTATTTCTGGAGCAAGTAGATATTTTAATGAATTAGCAGTTATTTGGATTGATGCCCATGGGGATATTAATACCCCCGAATCATCACCTTCAGGAAACTCCCATGGTATGCCTCTGGCTGCAGCTATGGGCATTGGGATAGATTCTATGGTAAATATATATTATAATGGACCTAAGATTAAACCAGAAAATGTTTATATTATTGGAGCTAGGGATTTAGACATAGGAGAAATAAAATTAGCAGACAAATTAAATATTAATCTCTATACAATGGACAATATTAGAAAAATAGGTATTGATAATGTGGTAAAAGAAGTTATTAATAAAATCAATTCTTCAAAAATAGATGGAGTTCATTTAAGTTTTGATATAGATGTATTTGATAAGTCTATTGTACCAGGAACAGGTACCCCTGTAGAAAATGGTTTTTCTTTAGATGAAGGTAAACAAATAATGAAAGATTTTCTAAGCACCAATTTAATAAAATCAATGGATTTAGTGGAACTAAACCCATTTTTAGACGAAAAGGACATTACATCAGAACTTTGTATAGACTTAATAGATTGGATTTTTAATATAATATAATTTAGTAATAAAATACTACTTTTTAGAAGGTACAAAATAAAGTATTTTATATTATTTTAAATTTACGGTTGACAAAAATGAAAATTACTATTAAAATAGTATCTAAAATTAAAATAAATAATATGCTCTTATCAAGAGTGGTGGAGGGACTGGCCCAGTGAAACCCGGCAACCTGTTAAATCAAGGTGCTAAATCCAGCGGCATATATGCCGAGAGATGAGGAAGGAATTAAACCTCTTTCTTCAAAGAGGTTTTTTAATTTTAACCTCTACTTAGAGGTGTTTTTTATAATATATTTATTTGTCGCAGTAATTTATTAAAGGGGTGTAGCAATTGATTAAAATTGAAAATTTGTGCAAATTCTTTGAAACCAATGGAAGAAAAACATGGGCAGTGAAAAATGTAAATCTTCATATAAAGCAGGGAGAAATATTTGGCATTATAGGCTCTAGTGGAGCTGGAAAATCTACTTTAATTAGATGCATAAATAGATTAGAAGAAGCAGATAGTGGTAATATTTTTATTGAAGGTGAAAATATATATTCTTTAAATAAAAAAGATTTAAGATATAAAAGAAAAAATATGGGCATGATATTCCAACATTTTAATTTATTATCTCAAAAAACTGTATATGAAAATATTGCTTTCCCATTGGAAATTAAGGGAATAAGCAAAAGTGAAATAAAAGATAAAGTGGAGACTTTGTTGGATTATGTCGAATTAGCAGATAAAAAAGATGCCTATCCTTCTCAATTAAGTGGGGGTCAAAAACAAAGAGTATCTATTGCAAGGGCTTTAGCCAATGAACCAAAAATTCTTTTAAGTGATGAAGCTACCTCTGCATTGGATCCAAAAACTACTAAGTCCATATTGGAATTACTTAAACAAATAAGGAATGAATTTGGTTTAACTATAGTGTTAATTACCCATGAAATGGAGGTAGTTAAAGATATTTGTGATAAAGTAGCTATTATGGAAAATGGAGAAATCATTGAAGTAAATACTCCCATAGAGCTTTTTAAAAATCCTAAAACTAAAACTGCACAATCTTTTATTAATAGCTTAAAAACAACAGTGGAAGGAGAATATATTAATCCTAAGGAATTTAAAGGCAAAGTGATTAGATTAAGCTTTTTAGGTGAAAGTGCTAAAGAACCTATTGTATCTAAAATGATTAAAAACTTTGATATTGAAGCTAATATATTATCTGGAAATATTAATGAACTAGTAAGTACTAGTGTAGGCCATTTAATTATAGAACTATTAGGAGAAGATAATGAAATAAATAAGGCAATAAATTATTTAAAAATACAAAATGTAAATGTGGAGGTGATATAATGGCTAAGCTAATTATTCCATCCCTATTAGAAACACTATATATGGTTTTTTTCTCTACAATATTTTCTTTAATTTTAGGTTTTCCATTGGGAATATTGTTAGTTATAACAGAAAAAAATGGTATATGGGAAAAACCCATTTTAAATAAAACATTAAATGGAATAATAAATGTACTAAGGTCTTTTCCCTTTTTAATACTTATGATACTATTATTCCCATTGTCTAGAATAATAGTGGGAAGTACTATAGGTACTACTGCAACTATAGTGCCCCTATCTATTGCTGCAGCTCCTTTTGTGGCAAGGGTTATAGAATCATCACTAAAAGAGGTAGATAATGGTGTAATTGAATTTGGCCTGTCTATGGGTGCAACTGTACCTGAAATAATATTTAAAATACTAATACCTGAGGCTATTCCTTCCCTAGTTTTAGGCATTACTTTAACTATAATTAATTTAATTGGATATTCTGCCATGGCAGGGGCAATTGGCGGAGGAGGCTTAGGTGATTTAGCCATTAGATTTGGATTGTATAGATTTCAAACAGATATAATGATAATTTCAGTAATAATCATTATACTATTAGTCCAAGGCATACAGTATTTAGGCAATAAATTAGCCAGTACAGTAAATAAAAAATAAGGGGGAAATAATTTTGAAAAAATTTACTTTAGTTCTTTTAATTGTAGTATTATCTTTTACCATATTAACCAATTGTACTAAAAAACAAAGTGAAGACAATTTAATAAAAATAGGAGTCTCTCCTAAACCACAAGGAGAAATTGTAGAATTAATAAAAGATGATTTAAAATCCCAAGGAATTGAAATTGAAATTGTGGAATTTACTGATTATATAACACCTAATTTGTCTTTAGCTGACGGAGATATAGATGCTAATTTTTTCCAACATGAACCTTATATGAATGATTTTAAGGAAGAAAATAAATTGGATATAATATCTATTGGAGGAGTTCATATTGAACCTATGGGACTATATTCTTTCAAAATAAATAGTATAGAAGAATTAAAAGATGGTAGTGAAATTGCTATTCCCAATGATGTTACCAATGGATTTAGGGCCCTATTATTGTTAGAAAAACATGATTTAATTAAATTAGATCCTGATGCTGGAATAACCGCCACTGCAAAAGATATAATAGAGAATCCTAAAAATTTAAAGATTAAGGAATTAGAAGCTGGTACTCTACCTAGGGTGTTGAAAGATGTAGATGGGGCAGTAATCAATGGAAATCATGCCTTAGCAGCTAATTTAATTCCAACAGAAGATTCAATTATACTAGAGGAAAAAGACTCTCCTTATGCCAATATAGTGGCTGTAAGAAAAGGAGAAGAAGATAAAAAGAAATTTATTGAATTAATGAAAGCATTGCAAAGTGAAAAAGTTAGGAAGTTTATTGAGGAAGAATATAAAGGGGGGGTTATACCTGCATTTTAAATTTGTAAGGGGAAATCAAAAATTTCCCCTTTTGAATTCTTCATGGATAGTTTATACTATCCACATTAAGATAATACTGGTGTATCAGATATATACCCCCTATCTACTGCATCGTCAATTAATTTTAAAGTAAATTCCCACAACTCAGTTGAGGATTTTTCTAATGGTGCCACTCTTTTATGTACTTCAGCCTTAGTTATACCAAATTTAGTCCAAGTGCCTCCACCAGAAAAATAATTGCTAAAAATAGGTTGTAATCTATCCATGGATGCTGCAAATAAAGCTTCTTTAGTTTTCATTTCTTCAAATTCATCCCATAGTTCTCTCATTTCTATAGCTTTATCTTCTGATAACATTCCAAATATTTTATCAGCAGCCTTTAATTCTCTTTCTTTTTTGTCAGAATTTCCCTTTTTGTCATAACAAAAAGTATCTCCTGCATATATTTCTACTAAATCATGAACTAAAAGCATTTTTATCACTTTAAACAAATCTACCCTTTCATTGGCATATTCAGATAATACCATAGCCATTACAGAAATATGCCAGGAATGTTCCGCATCATTTTCCCTTCTAGATTTGTCAATTAATGTGGTTTGTCTTAATATAGATTTCATCTTATCTAATTCTACAATAAATTCTATATCTTTTAATAATCTTTCACTAGCCATAAAATCATCTCCCTATATTTTATAAATATATTATTACCATATTAGTTTAACATATTTTTGTGAATTAAGTAAACAATAAAAGCAGGAGGGATTTTTATGGACAAAAAAAAGCAGATATCTATTCCCCATTCTATTATATATACTAATATAGGCTATCAAATGTATAGAGAGCCAAAATCTCTATCAACTTCTTCTGATGTTTTTTACAATGTGGAAAGTAGAATCCCTATAACAAATGTGGCCATTCCTACTTTTGATGCAATAGTGGAAGCAAAAGAATGGGTAGATGATGTAAACAAAATGTAAAACAAAAAACCTTAAGCATTGCTTAAGGTTTTTTTGAATATTATAGTTCCCTTATTTTGTTTAATATTATTCTTTGTTCTACAGAAGCTACCAATCTTCTAGTATAAGCTACTGTATCTGGATTTACACTAATACTATTAATACCCTCTTGAACTAAAAACTCTGCAAATTCTGGATATTGAGATGGTCCTTGACCACATATGGAAATAGTTTTTCCATATTTATGGGCAGCCTTTATTAATATGGATATAGCTCTTTTTACTGCTTCATTTCTTTCATCAAAATATCCCATGGTGTTTAATATACCTGAATCTCTATCTGCTCCCATTACCAATTGAGTTAAATCATTACTTCCTATACTAAAGCCATCTACCATTTGAGCAAATTCTTCTGCTTCAAATACTACAGATGGAACCTCTGCCATTATCCAAATTTTAAAATTATTACTTTGGACTAATCCTTCTTCTGCCATAATTTCCTTTACTCTTTCTAATTCCCAAGTGGTTCTTACAAAAGGTAACATAGCCCAAACATTGTCAAGGCCATATTCTTCTCTTACCTTTTTCATAGCCCTACACTCTAATCTAAAGCCTTCTTCATATTCAGGAGAAATATATCTAGAAACACCTCTCCAACCAATCATAGGATTGTTCTCTATTGGCTCTACTTCATCTCCGCCCTTTAATCCCCTAAATTCGTTAGTCCTAAAATCTGAAAGTCTTACTACAACTGGTTTTGGATAAATTTCTTGAGCTACCATCATAATTCCCTCTGACATTTTGTCTATTAACAATTGCCCTTGATTAGTCTTTACTAAATACATAGGATGTGCACCTATCATATTGGAGAAAATAAATTCTGTTCTCATTAATCCTATACCATCAAAGGGTAAATGTTTATATCTGTCTATTATAGAAGGTTCACCTAGGTTCATGTAGATTTTAGTAGCAGTAACTGGCGCTAATTGATGAATTATATCTTCACTAATAGCTGTGCCAGTGGAAACAGTCAAATCCTTCTTTTCTTCTTTTTCTTCTTGTAAAACTTTACCTTCATACACTACTCCTCTTGTGGCATCTACTGTTATTTCCATATCGTCTTTTAATATTTCACTTGCTTCCTTTGCCCCTACAATACAAGGTATCCCTAATTCTCTAGAAACTATTGCAGCATGACAAGTCCTACCACCTTCATCAGTTACCACTGCACTAGCTTTTCTCATAGCAGGTACCATATCTGGATTAGTCATAACTGTAACTAGTACATCTCCATCTTCCACTCTAGAGATTTCAGAAATATCTTTAATATTTTTTACTTTTCCAGTGCCTATACCTGGAGATGCAGGCAATCCTCTAACTAACATTTTTAATTCTTTTTCTTCAT
>JAAZMA010000015.1 GCA_012799055.1 Tissierellia bacterium | reverse complement strand
TTTGTAGAATATGGATTAAAAAAGGATGAACTTAGTCCAGATATATTTAATAATTGGGATAAAGAAATAAAAGAATATGTAGATGTACTAAATAATAAACGTAGAGAATATGCCAATAAATTTTTAAATACAGATGAAATACTTCCTTGGGATGAAGGATATATTCGTTCTCAAATATCACCATCATTAAATGCCACAGTAGATATGTCTAATTTTTATAATGTAATAAGGGATTTCTTTGTAAACTTTGGTATAGATATAGACGAGTACAATATTACCTACGATATATTCCCTAGAAAAAATAAATCTGAGTGGGGCTATAATTTTCCCATAGAAACTAGAAAAGATTCTAGAATACTTGCCAATGTAAAAAATAGATATAATGAATATGGAGTACTATTACATGAAACAGGCCATGGAGTTCACTCTTTCCTTCAAGATCCAGAGGAAACAATTTTAAATAGAGGTATAAGTGGTATAATCACTGAAGGAATAGCAAATTTATTTGGTTCTTTCTTATATGATGAATTATTCTATAAAAATTTCTTTGATAATAGTGTAGAAGAAGAGTTTAAAGAAATACAGGAATATGAAAAATTATCCTATTTAAGATTTATAGGTAATATTTTCTTTGACCATGAATTATATAGAAATAATATTGAAAATTTAGATGATATATATAAAATCTACTTTAAAACCTATGAAAATTTATTTGGAGACAAAGCCTATGAAGAAGCTCCACCCTTTGGATATAGAATTCATTACACTACACATCCAATCTATATGCACAATTACTTCATGGGAGATGTAACCTGTGAAATGTTAAGAAAAGTATTTTGCAATAAATATGGAGCAAATTCTATATCTGAAAAACCCAAAGAATTTGGTGAATTTCTAATTAAAGATGTAATAGAACCTTCAGGACTATATAAATATGAGGAATTATTTAAAAGAATTAGTGGAGAAGAATTTTCATTGAAATGGTATTTTTAAATCAAAGGTCAGGATAAAGCTTAGGCTTTACACATCTAGGGAATCTGTAATCATTGCAAACAGGAGGAACAAATATGCTTAATAAAAGAAAAGATATTATAGCTACGGTAGAGAAATTTCCAAATTATATTTTTCATATACTTGCAGTTGCTAAAATTAATTATAATAGTGATTATGCTAATAAATATAGATGGGCTATAGAGCATCAAGATTTAGAATATTTATATAATAGTAGAAAACTATTAGAATTTGGTAATGGTTCTAGTAGTGATTTAACATATTTGTTTATTTTTCTTCCTGCATATATAAATTTTGAATCAGAGGGAGAAGTAGAGAAATATTTTCAACTAGTTAAATATTCTGTAGAAAATAATGATATACAATTATTAGCAGATCAATACTATGAATATTTACTAGAACAAGAAAAGTGGACATATGATAATGTTTTTGGTTATTTGGAACATCTTTGCAATAATTTACATTTGAAATCAAAGGAGACTGTGAAAGTTCTTTCAGATATTTATATAAGAAATTATATTAAATATGATAAAGTATGGGAAATTGAAAAGGGTAATATTGTAAAAAGGTCCAAGGAGTTAAACAAAAGATTGTTAGAAGAAGACTATATTCTTAAGTGGGAAAATCTAACAGGACTAGATTTTTTATACGATAAATATGAAATTGTTTTATGTAGTGCTAATGCTAATGGGCCAGATGCTAACTCTTTGGGATATGAAAGAAATCTGTTTTATTCAGGGTATGATATAGACAAAACCATGGAATTTATTAGTCATGAGGTGGGTACTCATATTTTAATTCATATTATAAAAGAGTTGTGGGGGCAATTCCATGGACAAATTTTGTATTCTGCATATGAAAGTTTAGTAAAGTTTTATAATAAGATTATATTTGAAGAGGATCAAATTTCATATAGCTTAGAACAATTTAATGACAATGAATTTTTTCATATTTATAATGAAATCACAGAAGAAAATTCTAATATTAAAGGGATGGAACTTATATGTGAAGGAATTAGACGATGGGAACTTAAAAATTAGAAATAAATATATTATAATTAAACGCCAGG
>JAAZMA010000358.1 GCA_012799055.1 Tissierellia bacterium | reverse complement strand
TTTCAAGCAAGACGTGCTAATTTAAGATTTAGAAGAAAAGACAATAAAAAAGTAGAATATCTTCACACCTTAAATGGTTCAGGCTTAGCTGTAGGTAGGACCTTAGCCGCTATTATTGAAAACTATCAAAATGAAGACGGCACAATAACCATACCTGAAGTTTTAAGACCTTATTTAGGTGGATTAGAAAAAATAGAAGCATAAATAATTTTAAAAGGGGTTGTGGGGGCATAATAAATTTGAACCCTTCAACCCTGAAATAATTAGTTGTATTGGAAATTATTTATGTAATGTTTTTCTCTCTTTTCCATAAACTTATAGTTTTCATTACAACTATTTGAAACTATAAGTTTATTGTGTCTTACATATATTACTATTGGTACCGTTTTTTCCACCATTTGTACCATATTAGACAAATCTTAGGCTAAATATGGTATATTAATAATGAAAGCATAAGTCAAACCCATTCACAATTCATATTTTAGAAAATGAACTAAGAGAAGGGAGTGATATTTTGAAAAAACAATTTTTACTTTATTAATTTGTTTATCACTTATTCTATTAGTAGGAACAAATATGACTTTTGCAGACGAAAAATACAATCCAGATGAAATTACTTATCCAATATTTTCAGACAAAATATTCCAATAAAAGATTAGAAAAAATTCATAAATTTAATGAGGATTATGATGGTAAGATTTATGTAAAAACATATAGTAATTTTAATGAAATTAAAAATTATATAGTTGAAGACCCAGGGGGAATATTTTACGATCCAGAAGTTAGCAGCCAAAGTATACAGCTGTTTATAACTTATAGAACAGGTGATTCAACAGATGAATTTCAAGCAATTTTTATTGATTATGTAGATAGTTAAAAAATTGTGGTAATGTTAAAGGTTTTATGAAAAAATAAAAATCAAAGAATAGCACTTTTAGTCATACTTTTTTAACTTTATTAAAGATAGGCATATTGTCAACTGTAAGCTTACAACTAAGGCTTATAGACAAATTTATCAGGTTATTTATTGGTCTTAATAGCATCTAAGGAAGATATAAAAATATAAAATATTTATTCTAATTTTAGAGGGATATTTTAATTGGAATAGATGTTTAAAGATGGAAGTTTGCAAGAGATTTATAATAGGATTTTGTCACTACGTTATTATACGATGAGGTAGTTTTATGTTTTAAAATAGATTAGTAATAGTTTTATTAATTTTTATATTTTTGTTTTCTACAACAAGTGTTTTAGCAAAAGAAAATAACAATAATATAGTCCTCAATGACTTAGGTAATTATGTAATAAGAAAAGTAGGTTGGGGCTGGCTAAATGTATTAAATAGTTATGCTGTATTTACTGATTAGTTTAAATAATAGAAAGATGAGAGGGTTATTATGAAAAATAGAATAATATTTACTATAATTATATTGCTATTTATGCTTGGTATAACTTTAATAATAAGTTCTACTACAATAGGATTAAATATAACAACAAAACAATTATTGGATACAACTATAGATGGAAATACCTATCTTAAGATTATAGAATCCAACTTCTCTATAGCAAAAATAATAGGAACTATATTAACTATCCCAGCAGTGCTCACTTTAGTAAAGTTAGTTAAATAAAAGGGATTATCGAGACCACTGAAAATGTGGTCTTTTTTATAATATAGAAATATAAAACAATAACATTACATTTTAAAAATACCCAAAGCAGGAATAATAATTTTTTTATAGAATTATAATATATAAAAAGCCTGGAGGTTATTATGAAAAATAAAAAACTATTATCCATTATATTAATACTTTTATTATTACTTAATTCCATAGGTTGTGGCAAAAAAGCCAAGCCTACTTTAATTACAGATGATTACAACAGTATAGATTTAAATGAAATAAATAATTATGAAATTCAAGTGGCTTTCAATCCAAATAATAAATTTTATTCAGCCAATCAAAAAACTATATATATAAACAATACAGGTGAAGATTTAAAAGAAATTTACTTTCACCTATATCCAAGAGCCTATAATTCTATAAAAACTGCCCCCATATTATTTGAAAGTCAAGAGCTTAAAAAAAGTTATATAACAGGAAATATGGAAATTAAAACATTGAAAATAAACAAAGCAGATGTGGATTTTAAAATAGGTGGAGTTACAGATACTATTTTAAAAATTCCTATAAATAGTCCTATAAAACCAGGGGAGAAAGTAGAAATATATATGGAATACAGTGTGAAACTTCCTCAAAATATAGATAGATTTGGCTTTGGAGAGGATATATTTAATTTTGGCAATTGGTATCCCATATTAGCAGTATATGATGAAAAAGGATGGAATTTAGATCCTTATTATAGTTTAGGGGACCCATTTTATAGTGATATAGCTAATTATCAAGTGGAAATTACTACTCCTAAGGATATAATTGTAGCTTCCAGTGGCAATATATTATCAGAAAAAACTAAGGGAGATAAAAAGACATATACCATTGAAGGGAAATTAATTAGAGATTTTGCCTGGGTAGCTAGCCCAAATTTTAAAATTAAGGAAATAGAAGCTGAAGATACTACAATAAAACTATACTCCTTAGAAGATAATTTACAAATGGAGAATTTTGCCCTTAAAGTAGGCAAGGATTCCATAGAAATTTTTAATGGGATATTTGGAGAATACCCCTATGGACAATATTCCATAGTCATGACAGAATTTCCCACAGGTATGGAATATCCTGGCTTAGTTTTTATAGGTAAAGATTTTTTTCAAGAGAACTATAAAGACTCATTAGAAATTGTAATAGTACATGAAACAGCCCATCAATGGTGGTATGGAGTAGTGGGAAATGATCAAATAGACGAAGCCTGGCTAGATGAAGCCTTAGCTACTTATTCAGAGGTAATATATATGGGTGAAAAATATGGTGAAGAAGTAGGAAGAAACTATTATGATTATTCTTTAGAAACTAGCTATGAATATGGAAAGGATATTATAGATAAAGACAGAAAAGTAGTTAAGCCTCTAGGTGAATTTGGTGGTTGGGATGATTATGGGCTTTTAGTATATACTAAGGGAGCTATGTTTATAGGAGAAATAGAAAAGGATTTTGGAAGGGAAATATTATATAATATATTAAATAAATATTACAATAAATATAAATTTCATATTGCTAAAACAGAGGATTTTATAAAAATATGTGAAAATACTACAGCCACATCCTTTAAGGAAAGGGTAGATAAGTGGCTATACGGTAAATAGTATTTGCATTAATTATTCAGTAAACATCTATTTTTTCCTCGACTTTAATTTGAAGAATACAATAAATTGCATAAAAATCCCCTTTAAATAATAGAAATATAATTATATAATGTATTTTGTATTAACAATATTAGATTAAAACACAAATGGGGGAAATTTATGAGAAACAAATTTTTTAAAGTGTTTATTTTATCCTTGGCATTTATTTTTATTTTTAATAATATTTCTTTTGCCACAATAGGAATAGAAGAAGAGGTTTCAGCTTATTTAATTGGAGATTACGAAACAGGAGAAATACTAGAAGAATATAATATATATAAACCAGTGGAAATAGCAAGTATTACAAAATTAATGTCCTATTTAATTGTAATGGAGGCAATTGAAAAAGGGAGTATTTCTTTAGAAGATAAAGTATATATAGATGAAGACATAATAAAAGTTAAAGGTTCCAGTTTAAAATTAAAAAAAGGGGAGGTATTTACAGTAGAGGAATTATTAAAGGCTTCTATGGTAGTATCTGCCAATGATGCCACCTATGCCTTAGGAAAATTTGTAGCAGGAAGTGAAGATGCTTTTGTAGCTAGAATGAATGAAAAGGCAAAGGAATTAGATTTATCTTCTGCAATTTTTTTCAATTCCACAGGCCTACCTGAAAAGGACTTGCAAAATATAATGAGTCCTTTGGATATTTTTTATTTATCTAGATATATTATAGAAAATTATCCAGATATTTTATCCATAACTACTATTCCTAGTATAGAAATATCTAGTAGGGAGTATATTAAAGAAAATACCAATCCCCTATTGGGAAAAATAAATGGAGTAGATGGGCTTAAAACTGGTTATACGGATAAAGCTGGTTATTGTCTAGTATCCACAGCTAAAAAAAATAAAACTACTCCCAACGAAAAAGATTTTAGACTAATTTCCATAATAATGGGAACGGAATCTGAAGAAAAAAGAGGTGAAATAGGAGAAAAATTATTACAATATGCCCTAGACAATTATTCTAAAAAATTACTACTAGATACAAATAGACCAGTGGATATTATTTATTTACCTAAAAGTAAGGAGAAGGAAATAGAAGTTTATCCAATGGAAAGTTTTAGTGCCATAATTAAAAACAATGACAATATAGATATAAAAGTTTTAATAGATGAGGGATTAAAACTTCCATTAAAATCAGGAGAAAAAGTAGGCAATGCCATGGTAATAAAAAATAGAGAAATATTAGAAGAAATAGATTTAATAGTTATGGATGATGTAAAAAAGGAAAATATATTTATTTATATTATTAGGATTATAAAAGAATTTTTTAACGGTAAATAAAATAAAGGGAAAGGTTTGGAAGCAAAATGTTTGTTAATTAATTCCAAATCTTTTCATTGACAAAATATAAATAATAATGTAAAATGTATTAATGGAAATATATTTTGCATCCGTAGCTCAGTAGGATAGAGCAGCGCCCTCCTAAGGCGTGTGTCGGGGGTTCGACTCCTCTCGGGTGCACCAAAGGTGATCTTATGGATCTTATAGATGAAAAATTTATGAAAAAAGCTTTAGAAGAGGCCTATAAAGCTTTAAGCACCTATGAAGTTCCTATAGGTGCTGTTATTGTTCATAAAGGGGAAATAATTGGAAAAGGCTATAATAAAAAAGAAAGTCTAAAAAATCCCTTAGGCCATGCAGAAATATTTGCCATAAAAGAAGCTAGTAAAAATTTGAAAAATTGGCGTCTCATAGATTGTACTTTATATGTAACCTTAGAACCTTGTCCCATGTGTGCAGGTGCCATTATTAATTCTAGAATAGATAGAGTAGTAATAGGTGCAAAAGACTTAAAAATGGGTTGTTGTGGTTCTGTAATAAATCTATTAGACAATCCTAATTTTAACCATAGACCAATAGTGGAATTTGGAATACTGGAGGAAGAATGTAGCAATCTAATCTCTAATTTCTTTAAAGAAATTAGAGACAAAAAGTAGTTTCAATCTCCTTCCAACACTCAAACTCTAACTTCCCACTTCCAAACTGGAGAGATGTCCGAGTGGTTGAAGGTGGTGGTCTCGAAAACCATTGTACAGTTTAGGCTGTACCGAGGGTTCGAATCCCTCTCTCTCCGCCAATAATTCACCTAGTTAATACTAGGTGTTTTTTTATTTTTCAATTATATTTTTAATTTTTTTAAAGATTAACTAAAGAAAACGATTTCCCAATAATGAAAATCTTAAAATCATTCAGAAAACTCTTGACATTTAATTTAAAAGGATATATGGTAATAATAAAAACAAAAAAAGGAGGACAGAAATGGACAGAGCAAATGAAACAGTAAAAAGAGAAAAATTTCAAACTAGCTTTGGATTAATAGCTGCAGCAATAGGTTCAGCAGTTGGACTAGGTAATATATGGAGATTCCCCTATATTACAGGCGTTAATGGTGGAGGTGCCTTCTTAATTATTTATTTATTCTTTGTAGCAATCATAGGTATTCCAATAATGTTGGCAGAGTTTATTATAGGTAGAGAAGCTAAAAAAGATGCCATTGGTTCTTATAAAGCTTTAGCACCTAAAGGTAAATGGCATATTGCAGGTATATTGGGAGTTTTGGCGGCATTTTTTATTTTATCCTTTTATAGTATAGTAGCAGGTTGGACTTTAGAGTATTTATTTTCTGCTATTTTAAATAAATTTCAAGGTCAATCAGTAGCAGAAATAGGAGAGGGTTTTGCAGCATTTACCTCAGATCCTATTCGACCTATATTTTGGCAATTAATAGTTATGTCTATTACTGTCTATGTAGTAGCCAGTGGAGTAGAAAAAGGTATAGAAAAATACTCAAAAATACTAATACCACTATTATTTGTATTAGTTGTTATTTTAGATATTAGGGCCATAACATTGCCAGGAGGAACTGCTGGATTAGAATTTTTATTTAAACCGGATTTTTCCAAGTTAAAGGCACAAGGGGTATTAGACGCTTTAGGGCACTCTTTTTTCTCCCTAAGTCTTGGTATGGCAATAATGGTAACCTACGGTTCATATATAAAAGAAGATGAGAGTTTAGGAAGTACTGCTGTTAAAGTGGGGATATCTGATACAATAGTTGCATTAATGGCAGGCATTGCCATATTTCCTGCTGTATTTTCCTTTGGCATATCTCCAGAAGAGGGGGCAGGCTTAGTGTTTGTTACATTGCCTAATGTGTTTTTACAAATGCCAGGTGGTTATTTATTCTCTGTAATGTTTTTTGCATTATTGGCATTGGCAGCTATTACCTCTACCATATCTTTACTAGAGGCAGTTACAGCACATGTAATTGAAAAATTTAATATGGAAAGGACTAAGGCTACACTAATAACTGCAACACTTATTACCATAGTAGGAATAATAGCCTCCCTATCTAATGGACCCCTATCCCATAAAAAAATCCTTGGGAAAAATCTATTTGATTTTTTAGATTACTTAACAGCTAATTACTTTTTAACCATGTCTGCATTAATATCTTCAGTCTTTGTAGGTTGGAGTTTAGATAAAAGAATAGTAGAAAACCAACTTACAAATGATGGCAGACTTCAGATTAAATATGTAAAACTAATATCTTTTATTTTAAAATTTATAGCACCAATAGCTATATTAATAGTATTTTTAACTGGTATAGAAGTAATTAAATTATCTTAGGATATAGGGACAATAGGAAACTATTGTCCTTTATCTTAGTGTACCTGGCATTTATTTCTACACTATTTTCTGATACAATAGGCATATATTAAAAAATAAATGGTTTCATTGAATATATCTATGGGACAACCATAGATATAGGTAAAATAATCTATTAATAATATTTTTAGGAGGAATGCAATGGATATTATTTTAATTCGCCATGGAGAAACTGATGAAAATGTACTAAAAACCTTTAGTACAAAATCAGCTCAATTAACCCAGGAGGGAAAGGAGCAAATTAAAAGAATTAGACCCTTTGTGGAAAGCTTATCCTTTGACAAAGTATATATATCCCCATTAGATAGGACTAGAGATAGTGCTAAAATTCTCGGTGTAGAAGGAGAAGTGGAAAAGAGAATCCAGGAAGTGGACTTTGGAGATTTTGAAGGGAAAACCTATAAAGAACTTAAAGAAATGTATCCAGAGGAAGTGGAAATATGGGATAAAGACTATATTAATTATATAACTCCAAAGGGAGAAAGTATAAAATTGGCCTATGATAGAGTTACATCGTTCTTAGAAGAATTAGTAAAAAAAGGAGAAGACTCACTATTAGTTTGCCATGCAGGAGTTATTAAAATTGCATTATCCTGGGCATTTGACAATCTAGATTATTTCTTTAAATTTTATATAGAAAATGGTAGTGCAAATATTATTAGTATAGATGATGAAGGGTTTAAATATATAAAAAAGATGAATTATACCCTATAGGAGGTTAGCTATGGAACTGTTGTTAGAAAAAATCATGTCTATTGTTGTAATTATATTGGAATTAATAGGAGTATTAATTATTTTACAAGGTGCTATTATAACTACAATTAAATATATTAAATCCAAATTAAACTATAAAGATGGAAGCTACGGAATAGAACTAGCAAAAGCCATGGCATTAGGACTACAATATTTACTAGCAGCAGAAATTTTAAGCACTTTAATTATTGGTTCCTTAAAAGATTTTTGGTTATTGGCAGGTATAACTATACTTAGGATAATTATAGGTCTTGTGCTACATTGGGAAATAAGTCATGAATAATGTAATATTATTTTCATATCAAGGAGACATTTTTCTTGTCTCTTTTTTTAAACAAATTTTAACTTTTCTTTTTGCCTTTAAAAAACAACTATTCATTATGAACACAGTGATAATACTAAGAAAACAAAAGAAAATTAGAGAAGGAAAGGGATATTTTGGATATTTGGCCCTTTATCACCATTAATACTATTTGAATATTATAATAATAGTTGATATACTGTAATCAAAGGTCAAAGTAAGTCAAAGTTTAATAATGAATAGGAGTTGATATTATGTTTGGAATTAGACCTGTTAGAGGATGGAGAAGAAATACTCCAAGAGAGTTTAGATGGGATTTTGACCAGATATTTGATTCCATGTTTGAAGACATAAATCATATTAGTTCCTATCATCCATTACGAGTAGATGTAAAGGAAAAGGATAAAGAATATTTATTAGAAGTAGAGATTCCAGGGGTAGACAAGGAAGATATATATTTAGAGATTAAAGACGATATACTTAATATATCAGTTGAAAGAAAAGAAGAAATCAACGAAGAAAAAGAAAACTACATTAGGAGAGAAAGAAGGTATGGATCTTTTAGACGTTCTTTCTATGTAGATAATGTAGATCAAGAAAAAATAAAAGCTAAATTCAAAAATGGAGTATTAAAGATAAAATTACCTAAAAAGGAATCTACTTCTCCTAAAGAAAATAGAATTCCTATAGAATAAGATTCGTTTCCCCAGGCACCTATTTTAGGTGTCTGTTTTTTAGTTTGACAGGCATAGGCAACAAATTGGAGGTGAAAGTCCACTCCAATTATATAGTATTTACAATAAAATTTAGAAAAAGTCAGTTATTTGTCGGAAAATTATGAGAATTAAGTTTATTTAAGAGGGATAAGATAAATTAGAGATTGACAATAAAATAACAATAATGTTACAATGTGGATAAGTAAATTTATTTTCACCTATAGTTTCGCATATGGTTGGAAGAAATTTCATGAAAGGGGAGATTTTACGAAACTAAAGGATCGTATTGCCATTGTAACAGGTGGAGGGTCAGGAATAGGCCAATCTATAGCTATGGAATTAGCTAAAGAAGGTGCAAAATTAGCCCTTGTAGGTAGAACTTTAGGTAAATTAGAAACTACAGTAGAAAAGTTAAAAGAAATTAATGGAGAAGCAATTGCAGTTTCTGCAGATGTGTCTGATTCAGCACAAGTTCAAAAGATGGTTCAAGAGGTAATAAATCATTATGGAAGAATTGATATCCTATGTAATACAGCAGGTATATTTGATGGACCTAATGATTATTTAGAAACTGAAGAAGAAGTTTTTGAATCTGTAATGAATATAAATGTAACTGGTACATTTTTGGTATCAAAATATGTTTTACCTCATATGCTTAAACAAGGAAAAGGTGTTGTAATAAATACCTCATCTGTTGCTGGTATAAGAAGTTGCTATGCTAGCCCAGCCTATACCGCTTCAAAACATGCAGTAATAGGCCTTACAGGAGATATGGCAGTAAAATATGCTACAAAGGGAATAAGATCCGTAGCAGTATGTCCTGGTTTCATAGAAACAGAAATGATTTCTGATTTATTAGGTGATAAGATTGATGAAAACAATCCAGTAATAGCTCCTATACCTATGAAAAGATTAGGTAGAGTAGAAGAAATAGGAAAAGTATTTGCTTTCTTAGCATCAGATGATGCAAGTTATATTAGTGGAGTACCAATTATAGTTGATGGAGCATTGACAGTATAAAATGAAGAAACCATTTTAAAACCCTTAGTTTAAACTAAGGGTTTTAAAATTATCAAAACCATAATTACTATATCCATTTAAAGTAGTTGCTTAATAAAGTCAATAAAAAAATTCATATCTTCAAAAAATACATTATATAAAATAAAAAAATGTTATTTTATTATAAAAAATCTAAAATCTTTGATATAATATAAATATAGTATTTAAATAAAAGCATATAATAGAAGCTTAAGGATAGGGGGATTAAAATGAAAAAGCTGTTAACAGGCAATGAAGCCATTGCTAGAGGAGCTTATGAAGCAGGTTGCTTAATAGCTTGTGCTTATCCGGGAACACCAAGTACTGAAATTCTAGAAAACGTTTCCCAGTATAAAGAAATTCACTCAGAATGGTCTACTAATGAAAAAGTAGCCTTAGAAGTAGCCAGTGGTGCAGCTATTGCTGGTGCCAGGTCTTTAGTCTCTATGAAACATGTGGGATTAAATGTGGCAGCAGATCCAATGTTCACTATGGCCTACGAAGGAGTAAATGGTGGACTAGTTATTGTCACTGCTGATGAACCAGGTATGCATAGTTCACAAAACGAACAGGATAATAGACTATTTGCACCCCATGCTAAAGTAGCCATGGTAGAACCATCAGACAGTCAAGAGTGCAAAGACTTTATAAAAGAAGCTTTTAAAATTAGTGAAATTTACGATACTCCCGTATTATTTAGAGTAACCACTAGGGTTTGTCATAGTAAAGGAATTGTAGAATTAGCCAAAAGAGAAGAAAAAGGAGTTAAAGAATATACTAAAGATATTAAGAAATACATTATGGTTCCAGCTAATTCTAAAGTTAAGCATGTGGAAATAGTAGAGGAAAGATTGCCTAAATTAAAAGAATACTCTAATACTACACATTTAAATAGAATTGAATGGAATGATAAAAAAATTGGCATTATTACCAATGGTATATCCTATTTACATGCTAAAGAAGTATTTGGAGACAATGCCTCTTATTTAAAAATTGGATTTAGTTATCCAATGCCAGATAAACTAATTGAGGAGTTTGCAAAAGAAGTAGAAACTCTATATATAATTGAAGAAAATGAACCTTATATGGAAAATCACATAAAAGCTATGGGAATAAATTGCATAGGGAAAGAAGCTTTACCAGTGTGTGGAGAATTAAGTCCTGGAATTATTAGAAAGGCTTTATTAAATGAGGAAGAAGGGGAAACTTACTCTTTAGATTTAGATATTCCCAATAGACCACCAGCCCTATGTGCAGGATGTCCCCATAGGGGAATATTTTATGCAGTAAGTAGATATAGAGATAAAATAATTTCTACCTCTGATATTGGTTGTTATACACTAGGTATGGCACCACCTCTTGGAGTAGGAGACACAGTTATATGTATGGGTGCAGGAATTTCAGCTGGAATAGGTTTTGATAGGGTTAATCAAATAGCAGGTCGTGATAAAAAAGTATTTGGTTTTATTGGAGATTCTACATTTTTCCACTCTGGGATTACAGGATTAATTGATGCAGTATACAATGGTACTAATATGGCTATGGTTATAATGGACAATAGAATTACAGCCATGACAGGTCAACAAGATAATCCAGGTACAGGGAAAAATGCAATGGGAGAAGAAGCACCTATAATAGATATTGAAGCCATAGTTAAAGCAGTAGGTATTAAAGATGAAAATATTAGGGTAATAGACCCCTATGATTTAAAAGAAACCAATGAAGCAGTAAAAGAAGCCTATGAAGCAAAAGAACCCTTTGTAATTATTACTAAACAACCTTGTGCTTTAATTAAGGAAGTTCAAAGAGAAAGAAAAGAACTTTATTGTGAAATAGACCAAGACAAATGTACTAAATGTAAAACTTGTTTAAGAATAGGATGTCCAGCAATATCCTTTAAAGACAATACAATGACCATAGACAAAAATGAATGTAATGGTTGTACTGTATGTCTTCAGGTTTGCCCATTTAAGGCTATAGAATTTGTAGGGGAGGGAGAAATAAATGGTTAAATCTCTATTATTAGTAGGAGTAGGTGGCCAGGGAACTATTTTAGTATCTAGAATCCTTTCTCAAGGTTTTGTAAATGCAGGCTATGATGTTAAAATGTCAGAAATCCATGGAATGAGCCAAAGAGGTGGTTCTGTAACAACTCAAATTAGATTTGGTGAAAAAGTATATTCTCCCTCTATAGATAGAGGAGAGGCAGATTTAATAGTAGCCTTTGAGAAATTAGAAGCAGCTAGATATATAGAATTGCTTAAAAAAGATGGTAGATTAATAGTAAATAATGAGGAAAAATATCCCTTACCAGTATTATCAGGATTTGCAAAATATCCAGAGGGGGTAATGGAAGAATTAAAAGACAATATAGACAATATTACTATTATAGATGCTAGAAAAATAGCAGAAGAATTAGGAGAACCTAGGGCTCAAAATATAGTTATATTAGGTGCCTTAGTAAAAGCATTAGAATTAGAAGATATAGAATGGAAAGATTTAATAAAGGAAAACTTGCCTGAAAGGGTCCATGAAGTTAATATAAAAGCATTTGAAAGAGGCCTTAGTTTGTAAAAGACTTCCTTAAAAGACGGGATTTAAATCCCGTCTTTTTTTATTTATGCTCTTTTAATAATTTATCTTTTATATCCCATAAAGGTTTGGACAAATCTACAAAATACTCATGGGGATATTCAAATCTTTTTACTTCATCCCAAAGAGTGTCTATTTGTTCCTTACAATAGTCTCGAATTTCACTTACAGGTGGACTTTCGTATATACATTCACCTTTATCAAATATTTTTACCAATAATTTTTTAGCATAAAAATTATTTAAGGTTTTTCGCTTCCATGTAAATAATGGGTGGAATATTTCATATGGTTTAGTATCGTCTATTTCTTCATCATGTAAAGTTATTACATCAGCAATAGCCTTATTTGTGGTCCTATCATATAGTCTATATAATTGTTTAAAACCAGGGGTGGTGATTTTACCAACGTTTTCACTTACTTTAATCTTAGGTATAATTTCACCATTCTCTTCTATGGCAGTCAATTTATATACTCCTCCAAAAACTGGTTCAGATCTGGCAGTTATTAGTCTTTCTCCTACACCAAAGGAATCTATTTGAGCATCTTGATTTAACAAATCCCTAATAACATATTCATCTAAACTACTAGAGGCTACAATTTGACAATCATGAAAACCTGCGTCATCTAACATTTTTCTAGCTTCTTTAGAAAGATAGGCAATATCTCCACTATCTATTCTAATTCCCTTAGGTCTAAATCCTCTAGGTACTACTTCTTCTTCAAAAACTTTAATGGCATTTGGAACTCCTGATTTTAAAACATTATAAGTATCAACTAATAGTACACAATTATCTGGATAAAGTCTAGCATATGCCCTAAAGGCCTCTAACTCTGTAGGGAATATTTGTATCCAACTATGGGCCATAGTTCCCAATGCAGGAATACTAAAATCTCTGTCTACTATGGTACAAGCAGTACCTACAGCTCCACCTATATATGCTGCTCTTGCTCCTAAAATAGCTCCTTCGTATCCTTGGGCTCGTCTAGATCCAAATTCCATTACAGGTCTCCCTTGAGCTGCCCTAACTATTCTATTGGACTTTGTTGCAATTAATGACTGATGATTAATAGTCAAAAGTACCATAGTTTCAATTATTTGTGCCTGAATTAATGGACCACGAACTATAACTATTGGCTCTCCGGGAAAAATCGGGGTTCCCTCTGGTATAGCCCATACATCACATTGAAATTCAAAATCCAACAAATATTCCAAAAATTCTTCGCTAAACATATTTTTAGATCTAAAGTATTCAATATCCTCATTGGAAAAACATAGATGTTTTAAATATCCAATAAGTTGCTCAACTCCAGCCATTATAGCAAATCCCCCATCATCAGGGATAGATCTGAAGAACATGTCAAAATAGGCAATTTTGTCCTTCATACCATTTTCAAAATACCCGTTGGCCATGGTAAATTCATAAAAGTCCGCCAACATAGTTAAATTTTTCTTTTTCTTCCAATCAATATTGGTCATTTTTAATTTCTCCTTTATTAAATGATTAGCCTAATCTCATATTAATTATATTCCTTAAATAGAGAAAATTCAACAATGTTAAAAATGTATCAAAAAATAGTATGAGCAAATAAGCCCATACTATTTTTAATTGGCTAATAATTTTTCTCCTTTTTCCGTAATTTTCATAGTTTTTACTGGCATTTTATTACAAGTTTTAGCATAGGGACAGCTGCCACAATATGAATTACAGCTATTTAAATTATCCTCTTCACTAATATAACCCATTCTAATTAATTGCTGAAAGCCATCTTCTATTAATTCCACTGGTTTATTAAGTTTAATGGCTATATTAGATTTAGAAATATAATTAGAATTTTTAATCTCCACTAATAATTCTTTTAACAAAAAATCATCTCCTTAAAGCTAACTAAATCCTAGTAAACTACCTATTTGAAATACTAGTACTGCCATAACCCAAGCTATAAAGAAAGTATAAACCGCAGTAAATAAGGCCCATTTACTAGAATTAGTTTCTTTTTTAATTGTGGCAATAGTAGCTGCACAAGGAGTATATAGTAGTGTCATAACCATAAAGGACACTGCAGTTAATGGAGTAAATACACTTTGAATAGTATTTACTAATTCAACTCCTCCCTCTACACCTGCATATACCATACCTAATGTTGCTACCACTGCTTCTTTAGCTGCAATTCCTGCAAATAAGCCTACTGCAGCTTGCCAATTACCAAAGCCAGCTGGTTTAAATATTGGAGCTATAAAGGAACCTATTATTCCTAAAACACTTCCTTGACTATAAGGCTCCACACCTAATGGTAGTCTTGCTAAAATCCAAAGTATGGTAACCACTGCAAATATAGTAGTTCCTGCTCTTTTTAAGAAACCTGATACATTATCCCACATATTTCGAAGTACATTTCTTAAAGTTGGCTTTCTATAGGGAGGCAGTTCCATTATAAAATAAGAAGATTCTCCTTTAAATAAGGTTTCACTAAATATTTTCCCCATAAGTAAAGCTATAAGAATTCCTAAAAAGTATATGGAAAACAATACTAATCCACCATGTTCAGGGAAAAATGCTGCAATAAATACTAAATAAATTGGCAATTTTGCTCCACAAGACATAAAGGGATTGATTAAAGTGGCAATCATTCTATCTTTTCTATTATCCAATGTTCTAGTAGCCATAACTCCTGGCACATTACAGCCAAAACCAACTATCATAGAAATAAAAGTTTTACCCTGTAGTCCTAAGGCTCTCATTATATTATCCATTACATAGGCAGCCCTTGCCATATACCCACTATCTTCCAGTATCCCCATTAGCATATATAAAACCACTATTAAAGGTATAAACTCCACCACTGCTCCAACTCCGCCAATAAGTCCATCAGCTATAAAAGAAATTAACCAATCAGGTGAATTTACACTAATAAGATAATTTTCTATAATCCCACCAAGGGCTTCTATACCACTAGCGGCAGCTTCACCTAAAACATCTTCTCCAATGGCAAAGGTTAATTGGAAAACTATTAACATTATTAATGCAAAAATAGGTAGACCTAAATACTTATGTGTAAGAATTTTATCAATTTTATCAGTTTTAGTTTCCACAATTTCACTAGGTCTAAATACAGTTTTTTTAGTAATATTATTTATAAATTCATATCGTTTATCTACAATTTCCAATTCGTAATTATTCACACTATCTTGGATTTCTTGAAGGACTTTTTTAAATTCATTAGAGGATTTTAAATCTTCATTATTGGCAATTACTTGATTTACATATTGGTCTCCCTCAAGTAATTTAATGGCAATCCAATTTGCAGGATATTCTAAATCCTTATTTACTAAATATCCTTTTATCCTTTCCATTTCACTATCTATATTTTCTCCATAAGATATATGGGCCTTATAATCCACATCTTTATCCATTAAAGAGATGGCATTTTTTACTAAATCCTCTATACCTTTATTTTTAGAAGCAATAGTAGGTACTACAGGTGTACCTAATTTTTGAGAAAGGGTTTTAATATCAAATTTAATATCTCTTTCTTCAGCTTCATCTATCATATTTAAAGCCACAATAACTTTAGCACCCATTTCCAATAATTGAGTAGTTAAATATAAATTTCTCTCTATATTTGTAGCATCTACCACATTAATAACCACATCTGGATTTCCCTTTAATATAAAATCTCTAGCTACAATTTCATCTTCTGAAAAGGCACCTAAACTGTAAGTTCCAGGCAAATCTACTACATTATATATTTTTTTGTTAAATTCAAACTGTCCTTCTTTTTTTTCTACAGTAACCCCTGGCCAATTTCCCACATGTTGATTAGCCCCTGTTAAAGCATTAAACAGTGTGGTTTTGCCACTATTGGGATTACCAACTAAGGCAATAGTGTTCAATGTTCTTCCCCCTTGTTTTATAACATTTATTATTTATTAAGTATTAAATCAATTATTTTCTACAATGACCTTTTCAGCTAAGCCCCTTCCTAGGGCAATTTTATTTCCAGATAGAGAAACTATAATTGGTCCCCTGTCATTTTTCACCACCATTAAATTGGCACCAGTATTAAAACCCATTTCATACAATCTTTTAGTAGCATAAGACCCTGCTGTAATTTTTCTCACTACTCCCTTATCTCCAGGATGTAAATTGGATAAATTAATTTTTGACATTAAAAATCCCCCTTTCTAAATGGATGATTATGATTAATTATTAAAATAAAAGACTAACAAATGGAATTGATAATCACTATCATTATCATAATATATTTTTAACAAAAAATCAATAGGAAATTAAATAATTCACAATTTAAAATGCCTAATTATCTGGGACTAGCTCTTTATGCAATTTCCAATTGACAATTTACTAATTAAAGACACTAAGTCATGAAAACTAATCAAAGACACACCTTCATCTTCAACTCTTTTTTTAGGGGATAAATTTGTGTCTTACTTAAGTCTAGAGCCTAGCTGCTTCACAAGGTTTAAGATTTCCCTCAATTAAATTTTAGATGATTCTATACCTATTTAATTGTTTTTCAATCAATAAATAAGGCATCTTTTTTTCATATTATTTTTTGACATAATCAAAAGATAATAACTAATTTTTTAAATTAATGTTTACAATATTAAGTAAATAGGGTATAATAACAACACACCCCCCATGGGAGGGGACAATGGAATGAAAGGAGAATCTTTATGACAAGTAAAACCATAACTTTAGATGTAATAGGCATGACCTGTGCAGCTTGTTCTTCTAGAGTAGAAAAGGCTTTGAAGAAAAATGAAGGAGTAATAAATCCTGTAGTAAATTTACTTCAACAAAAAGCCACTATAGAATTTAATCCAGAAATAATTAGTATAGATGAAATAATTAAAATCATTGAAAAAACAGGCTATGAAGTACCTTTAGTTAAAAAAACCATATTAATAGAAGGTATGACCTGTGCAGCTTGTTCTTCTAGGGTAGATAAGGTATTAAATAAATTAGATGGTGTAATTAGTGCCAATGTGAATTTATCTACTAATAAGGCAATTGTAGAATTTCCACCAGGTGCCATTGATGATGAATTATTAATTAAAACCATAGAGAAGGCTGGTTATAAGGCAGAAGTGGAATTAGAAAGGGATATAGATAGGGAAAAAGAATTAAGGGAAAAGGAAATAAAATCTTTGAAAACTTCTTTTATAATTTCAGCCCTATTAAGTATTCCTCTATTTTCAGCTATGTTTTTTCATATGGCAGGAGTAGACAATATACTTACCAATGGATATTTTCAACTAATATTGGCAACTCCAGTACAATTTATAATAGGCTATAGATTTTACAAAGGAGCCTTTAATTCCCTAAGAGGTGGAGGGGCTAATATGGATGTATTAGTATCCATGGGAACCTCTGCAGCTTACTTTTACAGTGTATACAATTTATTTCAAGGGGTAAATGAGTACTATTTTGAAGCCTCAGCAGTAATTATTACCCTAATATTATTAGGTAAGACTTTTGAAGCCATAGCCAAAGGTAAAACTTCAGAGGCCATAAAAGAATTAATGGGACTTAGACCTAAAACTGCTAAAGTAGTTCGAAATGGGGAAGAAATGGATATTCCCATAGAAGAAGTGGAAATTGGAGATATAATAGTAGTTAGACCTGGGGAAAGAATTCCTGTAGATGGAATAATAATAGAGGGGAATTCTGCCATAGATGAATCTATGATTACAGGGGAAAGTATTCCCATAGACAAAACTGTAGGGGATGAAGTAATAGGTGCCACTATTAATAAATTTGGCTCCTTTAAATTTGAAGCAAAAAAAATTGGGAAAGATACTGTATTATCCCAAATAATAAAATTAGTAGAAGATGCCCAAGGTTCTAAAGCTCCTGTTCAAAGATTGGCAGATGAAATCTCTGGCATATTTGTTCCCGTAGTTGTAGCCATAGCATTAATTACTTTCCTTGGATTTTATCTAGGAAAGGGAGAATTTAATACAGGGCTAATAAATGCAGTGGCAGTATTAGTAATTGCTTGTCCCTGTGCACTAGGTTTAGCAACGCCTACAGCTATAATGGTAGGTACAGGGAAAGGAGCTGAAAATGGAATATTAATAAAATCTGGGGAACATTTAGAAAGAGCTCATAAAATGGATACCATAATATTTGATAAAACTGGCACTATTACAAAAGGAGAGCCAGAGCTTACTAATATTGTAGTATTTAATTCCATAGATAGAGACAAATTACTTCAAATATCAGCTTCAGTGGAAAAGGTTTCAGAACATCCCCTTGGACAGTCTATAGTTAGAAAGGCAGAAGAAGAACTATTATTATTAAAAGAACCAGAATCCTTTTTGGCCATACCAGGGAAAGGCCTAAAGGCTCAATTAGACGGACAAGAAATATATATAGGAAATAGAAAATTAATGGAGGAAGCAGGAGTTTCAATTGAAATAGGAGAAGATAAACTATATAAATTAGAAGAAGAAGGGAAAACTGCCATATTAGTTTCAATTAATGGGGCATTATCTGGAATCATAGGAGTAGCAGATCAAATAAAAGACAATTCAAAAGAAGCCATAGAAGAGTTAAAAAACATGGGATTGGAAATCTATATGATAACAGGAGACAATGAAAGAACAGCTAAAGCCATTGCCAATGAAATAGGTATAGAAAATGTTTTAGCAGAAGTACTACCTGAAAATAAAGCAGAAGTAGTGGAAAAAATAAAGGCTGAAGGTAAATATGTAGGCATGGTAGGAGATGGAATTAATGATGCACCAGCCTTAGTAGCTGCAGATGTAGGTTTTGCCATAGGTACAGGTACAGATGTAGCCATGGAGGCAGCAGATATTACATTAATGAGAGGAGATTTACAAGGAGTTGTAACAGCCATTAGACTTAGTCATAAAACCATGAAAACCATTAAACAAAATTTATTCTGGGCCTTTTTCTACAATTCCATAGGTATCCCCTTTGCAGCCCTAGGTTTTCTAAACCCAATGATAGCAGGTGCAGCCATGGCCTTTAGTTCAGTATCAGTAGTAAGTAATTCCTTAAGACTTAAAAAGTTTAAGTAATAAGACAAGGAAAGGCTTTTAAGATCTAAAAGCTAGACCTAAATAATTAGGTGTAGAAACTAAGGAATAAGCACAAAATTGGAAAACACAATTTTGCTTTTCTGCTTATATTAATTGTAAACTGTGAATTGTAAATTAATTAAATAAATTGGAGGAATAAAAAATGAAAAAAACTATAATAATTGAAGGTATGTCTTGTAATCACTGTGTAATGGCAGTAAAAAATGCACTATTAGAAATAGAAGGGGTTTCTAAAGTGGATGTAGAATTAAATAATAATAGGGCTATTGTAGAAGGAGAAAATTTAGTAAATAATCTTTTAGAAGAAGTAGTAGAAGAAGCAGGTTATAATGTAATAGAAATAAATTAGAAATTAGGTGATAGTGTGAATTCTGGCAAAGAAAAGGCAGCCCAAAAATTGAAAACTGTTAGAGGCCAAATAGATGGGATAATTAAAATGATAGAGGAAGATAGATATTGTGTAGATATATCTACACAAATACTATCAGCTATAGGTCTACTTAAAAAGGCCAATATAGATGTATTAAATTCCCATATTCGCTCCTGTGTTAAAGATGCCATATTGGAAGGTGAAGAAGAAGGAGAAGAAAAAATAGAAGAGATAATAAATATAATAGATAAGTATATTAAATAAGACAGGAAAACCTGTCTTATTTAATTGAAAAAAGTATTGCTAAATTACATATAAAGGGTTATTCTATTATATAGGCTAATTGGTATAATTTGGAGGGATACTTTTGAAAAATAAAATTAATGACTTTAGGGAATTATTACATAGTGAATTGGAATCAGACAATTTAGACTATGAAAAAGTTTTAGAAATAAGTCAAGAACTGGATAAATTAATAATAGAGTATTATAGGGAGGAGAATAAAAAGCCTATTGATTTTTAGGCCTTAAAATATTATAATAGAGATAAAGGTCAAAGAAAGTCAAAAGCAATATGGGGGAATTTTATGGAATATAAAGATTATTATAAAATTTTAGGAGTAGATAAAGGGGCTAGTCAAGATGAAATTAAATCTGCCTATAGAAAATTAGCTAAAAAATATCATCCAGATTTAAATCCTAATGATAATAAAGCCCAAGAAAAGTTTAAGGATATAAATGAAGCCTATGAAGTATTAGGGGATGAAAAAAAGAGGAAAAAATACGATACCTTTGGAAGTAGCTATAATTTTACCAATGGTCAAAATTTTGATCCATCTCATTTTGGTTTTGAAAACTTTGGTAGAGGTGGAACCTATACTTATACTACATCTGGAGAAGGCTTTAGTGAATTTTTCAATATGTTTTTTGGAGGAGAAGATTTTGGAATTTCAGATTTATTTGGGAGCAGGTCTAGAGGTTCTTATTATGAACCTCAAAGGGCAAAATATGAATCTGAAATTAATATTACCATAGAAGAAGGATTTAATGGTACTGTAAAACCTTTATCCTTTAGAATTGGCAATAAAAACAAATCTTTGTCAGTTAATGTACCCAAGGGAATATTGCCCGGGAAAAAAATAAAGATAAATGGAGAAAAAGCAGGAATTAATGGAGATATTTATATTAAAGTAAATTTTGTTGAAAATGAAAAACTTAAATTAGAAGGTTTAGATTTATATAAAAAAATAGATATATATCCTTGGGATGCAGCACTAGGCACCCAATTAGTAATAGATACACTATTAGGTAAAAAAGTCAAAGTGAAAATTCCTGCAAATATGCAAACAGGTAAAAAAATACGAATACCTAAAAAAGGCTATAGAGATATGAAAGGCAATAAAGGGGATTTATATATTGAAATTAATATGATAAATCCTCCTAGTTTAAGTAAGGAGCAAATAAGGCTTTATGAAGAACTTAGAAGGACAATGGAATAAAGTTATTTGCAAAAATAGATAATATCTGGAGGGGAAAAATGCTACCACAGGAAAGATATGAGGAAATACTAAACATTTTAGACCAAAGCAAAGTTATAAAGGTGTCAGAACTATGCGATTACTTTGGAGTTTCCATAGAGACCATTCGAAGGGATTTAGAACATTTAGAATCTGAAGGTCATTTAAAGAGAGTTTATGGTGGGGCTATATCTCTTAAGAAAACTTCTGCTGAACCTTCCTATAATGCAAGATTTACAATAAATCCTGAGGAGAAAAAGGCCATAGCTCGTAAAACTGCAGAATTAGTTAAAGATGGGGAAACCCTAATAATCGATTTAGGTACAACAACTTTAGAAGTTGCAAAACATTTAAGAAATAAAAAAAATTTAACTATAATAACAAATTGTTTAAGTATTGCACAAGAACTAGTAGACATCCCTGGGAACAGGGTATTTTTATCTGGAGGTCAATTAAGAGCTGAAGAATTAGCTCTTTCTGGTTATTTATCAGAGGATTTTTTCAAACAATTCAATGTGGATAAAACAATAATTGGGGTAGGTGGAATAACCATTGATGGTGGTATTTCAGACTATCATATAGATGAAAATAAGGTTAGAAAAATAATGATAGAAAAAGGGGAACAAGTTATTGCAGTTGCAGACCATAGTAAATTTGGTGTAAAAGCATTAATTAATGTATGCTCCTTAGACAAGATTGATATTTTAGTATCAGACTATCTACTGCCTAAAGATGTGGTAGATAAATATAGGAAAAACAAAGTAAATATAGTTATAGCTGAAAAAAACCAATAAGAGAAAATGACTTAATAGAAAAGCCTGGAATATACAGGCTATTTTTTTTACTGAAAATTGTTAATTAAATAACAATTATTGTTTATTAATTTAATATGGTATATAATTGATAATAACCAAACAAATCCACATAAAGCACTAACAATATTAGCACAAGTCCACAAATACATATAAAACAAGAATACATATTAATAAATCCAAAAATGCTTGGCTAAACCTTGGCAATTAAAGAATATTAATTTTTGTATAGCAATATATTAATATACAACAAAAATAATTATAGGAGGGATGTTAATGTCATTAGACCGTATTATTATTTGGATAATGGCGGTAGGTGTTCTTATTGGGGGCTTAGACAGAATTTTTGGTAACAAATTAGGTCTAGGTGAACAATTTGAAGAGGGATTTAATGCCATGGGGCCTTTAGCATTGGGGATGGTAGGTATTGTAACCTTGGCTCCAGTAATAGCTAAGGTATTAGGACCAGTTATAATACCAATATTTAATTTCTTCGGTGCTGATCCATCAATGTTTGCAGCTATTTTGGCAAATGATATGGGTGGATATCCATTAGCTATGGAATTGGCAGTAAATGAACAGGCAGGTTTATTATCAGGACTAATAGTAGCATCTATGTTAGGCTGTACAATTGTATTCTCTATACCTGTAGGACTAGGACTTATAGAGTATAAGGATAGACCTTTCTTTGCTAAAGGTTTATTAGCAGGATTAATAACAATACCAGTAGGGGGACTTATTGGAGGCTTAATTGCAGGATTTGACATTAAGATGATATTGGTAAACTTAATCCCAGTTTTAATATTTTCCATATTATTAATGTTAGGTTTGGCATTTAAACCAGATTCTATGATAAAAGGAGCTTTAGGCTTTGGAAAATTCATATCAGTAGTTATTACCATAGGCCTTGCAGCTTCTGCCTTTGAAGCATTAACTGGTGTAGTTATAATTCCAGGAATGGCTCCAATTGAAGAAGGTTTAGAGATAATTGGGCAAATAGGAATCATATTATTGGGAACGTTTCCAGTACTCCATTTATTAGTAAAGGGCTTAGAAAAACCTCTAAATAAATTTGGGGAAAAATTAGGCATGAACTCTACAGGTGCAGCAGGTTTAGTTATTACTTTGGCAAATAGTATTCCAGTATATAAAATGATGAAGGATATGGACAATAGGGGGAAAGTAATAAATACAGCCTGGCTAGTTACAGCTACAGCAGCCTTAGGTGACCATCTAGGTTTTACAGCAGGAGTAAGGCCAGATATGATAACCCCAGTAGTAATAGGTAAAATTTCAGCTGGTATATTGGCAATTATTATAGCTTCACTAGTAAGTAGAGATTTAAGCAATGAAGAAGCTCAAAGCAAAGCAATGGAGGAAGAATTTAGTGAGGGAGTAGTATCATAGTAAAAAAATATAAGGGGGATTAATATGACACAAAGAAAGTTTTATATTGGATTAGACCAAGGTACTACAGGCACTACTACTTTAATACTAGATGATAATTGGGATATTTATTCACAAGGCTATGTAGAACATACTCAATATTATCCTAAGCCAGGATGGGTTGAACACGATGCATTGGAAATATGGGAAAAAACAAAAGAATCTGTAGGAGGAGCCTTAGAAAAGGGCACATTGAGAATTAACGAAATTGCTGCAATTGGAATAGATAATCAAGGGGAAACTGTGGTTCTGTGGGATAAAAACACAGGTAAACCCATATATAATGCTATAGTTTGGCAAGACAGAAGAACAGCCAGGGAAGCAGATGAATTAAATAAAGATTGGGGAGATGTAATAAAAGAAAAAACTGGAGTAGTAGTAGATGCATATTTTTCAGCTTTAAAAATCAAATGGATTTTAGATAATGTGGAAGGAGCTAGAGAAAAGGCAGAAAAAGGAGAAATACTAGCTGGGACCATAGATACTTGGTTAATATGGAATATGACTGGTGGGAAATTGCATATGACAGATTATTCCACTGCATCTAGAACCATGTTATTAAATATTAATGAAGGTAAATGGGATAAGGATATTTTGGAAAAATTAAATATACCAGAATCTATTTTACCAAAAATAGAATCCTCAAGTAAAGTTTATGGATATACTGATCCAAGTTGTTTCCTAGGTGGTGAAATACCAATAGCAGGGAATATTGTAGATCAACAGGCAGCTTTATTTGGCCAAGCTTGTTTTGAACCAGGAACTGTAAAAACCACTTATGGAACAGGATGTTTTATGTTAATGAATACAGGAGATAAAATAGTAGATTCAAAAAATGGCCTATTGACAACTGTGGCCTGGGGATTAGAAGATAAAATGACTTTTGCTTTAGATGGTGGAGTATATATTACAGGAGCAGCAATTCAATGGTTAAGAGATGGAATTAATATAATTGAAACTGCCCAAGAAACTGAAAACATAGCTAAATCTGTACCAGATAGTGGAGGATTATATTTTGTACCTGCATTTGTTGGTCTAGCAGCCCCATACTGGGACCAATATGCTAGAGGCATGATGATAGGTATAACTGCAGGTACTACTAGAGCCCATATAGTAAGGGCTACCCTTGAAAGTATAGCTTATCAAGTAAAAGAAAATCTAGATGTTATGAAAAAAGATTCAGGAATTGATATAGAAGTTATGAGAGTAGATGGTGGACCTGTAGTAAATGAGTTTTTAATGCAATTTCAAGCAGATTTATTAGGAATACCAGTAGATGTTCCTGTAATTACAGAAACAACAGCATTAGGTGCAGCATATATGGCAGGATTAGCAGTAGGTGCATTTAAAGATTTAGATGAAATAGCTTCTAAGTGGAAATTGCGCAAACGATATCTTCCCCAAATTGACGAAGGAGAAAGAGAAAAACTAATGGCTGGTTGGAGAAATGCAGTAGAAAGATGTAGAAATTGGGCAGTAGAATAAATAGAAAACATATAGGGGGATTTCCCCCTATATAAATATTTTGAATAGAAGGAAGGCGGTTTAAATGTTGACATCAGATATTGTAATTATAGGGGCAGGTGCAGTAGGGTCTGCAATAGCCAGAGAATTATCCAAATACAAACTAGATGTAATTGTAGTAGAAAAATCAGAGGATGTTGGAGGAGATGCCTCAAAGTCCAATAGTGCCATTATCCACACTGGTTTTGATGCTACTCCTGGTACTTTAGAGTCTAAACTAGTTGTAGGGGCTAATCCTATGTATGACAAGCTAACAAGGGATTTAGATATTCCCTTTGAAAGAGTAGGGGCCATAGTTACTGCAGTAACAGAGGAAGAATATGATTTATTGCCTGGGATACAAGAAAAGGCCTATAAAAATGGAGTATATGATGTAGAATATCTTACTCCTAGTGAAGTATTAAAAATGGAGCCTGAAATAAATCCAGAAATAAAAGGAGGATTATATATTCCTAGGGAAAGTATAATTGATCCTTTTATTTATGTAGTTGCATTGGCTGAAAATGCAGTTACTAATGGAGTAAAGTTTTTATTGTCAACAAAGGTAATAGACATTGTAGTAGAAGAAGGAAAAGTAAAAAAAGTAATAACAGATAAAGGTGAAATATCAACTAAATATGTAATAAATGCAGCAGGCTTATACTGTGATGAAATAGCTGAAATGGTAAATCTTTGTGATTTTAAAGTTCATCCAAGAAAAGGTCAGTTTTTCATATTAGATAGGGCTGCAAATTATAATATTAATCAAATAATATTACCAGTACCTACAAAACACACTAAAGGGAAATTAATATCCCCAACAGTACATGGAAATGTTCTAATAGGACCAACAGCAGAAGACCAAGATGATAAAAAAGATAAGTCAGTAACTACAGCAGGAATGGAAGAAGTATTAAATGGAGTTACAAAATTAGTTCCTAAAATATCAAGTAAAGATGCAATTACAGAATATGCAGGCCTTAGACCAACTAGGACTCCAGAGGGATATTATGTTAGTGCCTCTAAGGAAGTAGAAGGATATATTGGTGTAACTGGCATAAGGTCTACAGGTCTTACTTCATCAGTAGCTTTAGGAGTTTATGTGGCAAATATATTAAATGAAGTAGGACTAAAATTAGTAAAAAAATCTGATTTTAATCCAATTAGAAAGGGAATTCCTAAAATTGCTAATATGGATAAAGAAGAACAAGCCAAATTAATAAAGGAAAACCCTAAATACGGTCGTATTATATGTAGATGCGAATCTATTACTGAAGGGGAAATAGTGGATGCAATAAATAGTCCCATAGGTGCCAAGTCCTTAGATGCAGTAAAAAGAAGACTAAGGCCTGGAATGGGCAGATGCCAAGGAGGATTTTGTACTCCTAGAGTTATTGAAATACTATCTAGAGAACTAAATGTACCATATGAATCCATAAGAAAGAATAATGAAGGTTCTAATATTATTGTCAAAAAAAATCGGTAGGAATGGGGTAATAATATGTATAAAAAAAATTATGATGTTATAGTAATAGGAGGAGGTCCAGCAGGTCTTGCAGCAGCTATAGCTGCAAAAAAAGAAGGAGCTCCAAAAGTTCTAATAGTTGAAAGAGATGAATCTTTAGGTGGAATATTGCAACAATGTGTCCATCCAGGATTTGGCCTACATTTATTAGGCGAGGAACTTACAGGGCCAGAATACTCATACCATTATATTAAGCAATTAGATGAATTAGGAATAGAAGTAATGCTAAATACTATGGTATTAAATATAGAGGAAAACAATATAATTCATGCTGTAAATCAAGAATATGGTGTATGTAATTTATCCTATAAATCTTTGGTATTAGCCATGGGTTGTAGGGAACGAACCCGTGGAAATATTATGATTCCAGGCACTCGACCAGCAGGAATTTTCACAGCAGGTACTGCCCAAAGATTTATTAATATTGAAGGATATATGGTAGGTAAAAAAGTAGTTATACTAGGCTCTGGAGATATTGGTATGATTATGGCTAGGAGAATGACATTGGAAGGGGCAGAAGTACTAGCTGTAGTTGAATTACTACCATATTTATCAGGACTAACTAGGAACAAGGTTCAATGTTTAGATGATTTTGAAATACCTCTTTATTTAAGCCATACTGTTGTAGACATTAAAGGCAATGAAAGAGTTGAAGAAGTGGTAGTAGCCCCTGTAGACCAATCACTTAAACCAATATTAGACAAGTCTTGGAGCATAGAATGTGATACTTTGCTTTTATCAGTTGGATTAATACCAGAAAATGAATTAACTAGGGAAAAGGGTATAGAGATAAATCCATTAACTAAGGGTCCAATTGTAGACCATATGATGCGAACTTCAAACAAAGATATATTTGCTTGTGGGAATGTAGTTCATGTAAATGATTTGGCAGACAATGTTTCCATAGAAAGTGAAATAGCAGGAAAATATGCGGGCATCCATGCAATAGATAAGGATTTAGACGGAGATAAGACTATAGAAATAGTTCCAGGAGAGGGAGTAAGATATACAGTTCCAAATAAAATTATTATAAATCAATATAATGACAAAAATTTCAAAGTATTTTTTAGAGTTAATGAACCCAATTCCAATATTGTTTTAAAAGCAATGGCAAATGGGAAAACTCTAAAGGAATTAAAGAAGAAAAAAGTAAGTCCTGGGGAAATAGAACAAATTACAATACCTAAAGAAGAATTAAAACATGTAGATAGTAGTATTTCAATCTTATGTTTAAAGGAGGACTAAAATTGGAAAAGAAAACTATAATTTGCACAGTTTGTCCCATAGGATGCAATATAACAGTTTCTGGCAATGAAAATGAAGTATTAAGTTTAGAAGGGAATAAGTGCAAAAGAGGAGAAGCCTACGCCACTCAAGAATTTTTAAGCCCAGAAAGAATATTAACTACAACAGTAAAAATTAATAATTATAGATTACCAGTAATTCCTGTAAGATCTAATAAGGCTATTCCTAAAGAACTAATTAAAGAATCTATGGAAATTATAAAGGAAATAGAAATAGAAGAAACTGTAGAAATTGGGCAGGTGATTATTCCAAATATTTTAGATACTGGAGCAGATATAATAATTACAGGCTATTAAATTAAATATTAGGGGCAAATTGAGATAAAGCTATTATCCTGAGGGAATAAGGCCTACACTTCCCCTCCCTCGGGATAAGTTAATATATTTATGTATTATTTTTTAATATAAGGAAATATTAATACCACCATATCCTTTATTAATCTTATTTCCTCTTTAGAACAACGGGATAAAATAGTCAGCAACTCTTTTAAATCACTATCTAACTCCTTATTATAATTATTATCTTCAGTTTCCAATACAGTATAGAAATTTTTTAATTCTAAATTTTCATTATGTAAATTAGAACCAAATAGTAAATAATCTATGGATACATTAAAAGTATTTGCAAATTTTACCAAGGTATCTAGACTCATTTTTCTCTCTCCTCTTTCAATTTGACCTATATAAAAGGGAGATAATTCAGTGATTTCAGCTAGCTTTTCTCTACTTAAATTTAACATTTCCCTTTCTAATCTTATTTTATTTCCAATTGCCCTTAAATCTAGATGACTTCTATTATTTCTCATTATGTCTCACTCCTTATGTCAACCTTATTATTATAATCAATTAAGGTAAATAAGCCTATGGCATAAAAAAAGCATTGCCAAATAGCCAACATAAGGTTATGCTATTATATAAAGATAATGACATTTTTTAGGAGGTAATAGTTTTGAAAGATAAAATTAATAGACTTAGAGAATTATTACATCAGGAATTAGAATCAGATAGTATAGACTATGAAACAATTTTAAAAATGAGTCAAGAATTAGATAAGCTTATAGTAGAATATCATAAGGAAGAAGACATAAATTTATTTATTTGAGCCTTTATTTAAATACTTTACTCCACTAGTTTTCAATGGAAAATAATAAAGGTGGCAAAGAAAATTTTCTTTTGCCACCAGCACTGGTTATATTACAGTTTTCCTGATTTTAAAATAGATATAAGAAGTAATAATCCTGCAACCCCCGCTCCTAAATATCCTAATATACCTATGGCTGAAATACCATAAATTTTTAATCCCACATTTGCATTAATTACTAAAGATGAACTCACTAATAATCCAGCCACAATTATGGCAAAAATAAGTCTATTAACCATTCTATTTATTTCATTAAAATTTTCATCCATATTTTTCAACTCTAAATTTAATTTAATTCTTCCATCTAAAAAATTATTTATTAATTCTAAGGATTTGTAGGATAATTCTAAGCTAGATTTAATAGAAGAATATAATTTAATAAGAACTTGGGAAAAATCCATATCTTTTAAATTATTCTTTATTATTTGTTCTTCAAAATAAGGTAGGGCTATATCCATTATAGTTAAATCCTTGTCAATCTTAGCCAAGACACCTTGAAATATCATCATTCCTTTTACTAGTAATACTATATCTTTTGGCATGTGAATATTATTTTTTTTACATATAATTATTATTTCTTCTAATATTTGAGGAATATCATAATCATATATAGATTCATCAATATATGATGTGTACATAGTTTCAATATCATCATATAATTTATTCATATCCATAGGCCCTTTTTTAGTTCCTATTTTAACTATGGACTTAGTCATTAACTGAATATTTCCTGTAGCAGCACCTTCTAAAATCTCATTTAATTTCTTCCTTAGATTTAAATCTAAAGTCCCCATTAAACCAAAATCAATATAGGCAATACTATTTTCATGAATTAAAATATTACCTGGATGAGGGTCTGCATGAAAAAAACCATCCTCAAATACTTGCTTAAAATAATTATAAGTAAGCTTAGTAGCCATATCATGAATATTATAACCTTCAGCTTTTAATTCTTTAATATTATCTATTTTAATACCAGAAATATATTCCATAACTAAAATCTTATTAGTACAATATTCTTTATAAACTTTAGGAGCTTTAATAAATTTTACATTTTGATTGTTTTCAGAAAATCTAATAATATTATTCATTTCCTCTATAAAATTTATTTCTTTTTCCGTTGCCATTTCCAATTCTTCCACAACTTGTATCATATCTACTACTTCACCTGTAGCAGCAAAATTAATAAAAGGAGCCAGTTTTTTAAGTATTTGAATATCCCCTAACATTTTTTCTTTTACATAAGGTCTTTGAACTTTAACTACCACTTCATCTCCATTATAAAGTTTGGCAAGATATACTTCTGATAAAGACGCAGATGCAATTGGAATTATATTAAATTCCATAAAAATATTCTCAATAGAATCTCCTAATTCAGTTTCTATAACCTTTTTCATAATATTAAATTTCTCTGGTTTAACTTTGTCTTGAAGTTTTTGTAGTTCTAAAATATATTCCATAGGCAATATATCTGGTCTAGTAGATAGAATTTGTCCAATTTTAACAAAGGTTGGACCTAATTCCTCTAAGACTAGTTTTAATTCTTTAGGACTTCCTATACCATTTTTAAAACCATGTTTTACAGAAACAGATACAATTTCTTTTAATCTTTTTTTTGTATAATTATTATCCATAGCAAATAAAACACCCTGAAAGCAGGGTGTTTTAACCTCCTAATTAACTATTTGTTTTCCAATTCATCAATTCTCTTATTTAGATTATCTATATCTTCCTTTGTGGCTAGATTTAGGCTATTTAAATGATTTTTTATATTAGCTTCTATTACCTCAACATTTTCAATCTTGTTTTGATTGTCATCTACCACTCTTTTTAACTCTTCATTTAACTGTTTACCCTGTTCTACAGTTATTTTACCTTTTTCAACTAAATTTTTAATCAATTCACTAGATTTTTCATAGGTTAAAGCTAAACTCCCCACACCTGCAAAAAATATGTTTTTTAATAAATCTTCCATTTTCATCCCTCCACGGATTTAAAATTTAAGTAAGTACATCTAATAACATTCCCTTAATATCATCTAATCTTTGCAGTATTTTTATTCTATTTCCTTCAATATCTAAAAAATCCTTAGTTAATTCATCTAATTCCTTATCCACCTTTTTTACTAAAGAATATACCCTATGTCGCCCTCTTCTATCTAGGGAATTTTCTTTGTAAAACACATGGGAATTATTAACAGAAATATCTAGAAACTCCCTTACTAACTCTTTATACTCAACTAAATCTTCTATAAATAGTCTATCTTGTAATTTATTAGTTTGTACTTCTATTTTATCATATAAAACCTTAAGTTGCTCCCTAATATGTTCTTGTTCTATTTCCATTAATTTATTTTTAAAAGCTTTATGAATTTCTTTTTTATTATCTACCTTAGTATCTTTAACCTGAATAATATTATTTATACCTACCCTTTGAATTCTAGACATCTATTCCTCACTCCCTTACCCTTCTATTATATACTATCGGCAAGAAATGTTAAATTATAATATTTTATTCAAGAAAAAGCTAAAGCAAGTCGATATAATTGGTGGAAACTAAATTTAAGGATGATAATATGGAAGCAATAAAACTAAACAATAAAGAAAATATAATAGAGGCCTATGGCATAAAACCGCAGCTTTTTTATCATATAGAGGGAAATTTAATTGAGAACAATGGGAAGGATATAAAAATAGAAAAAACCGTTGACAATAAAAATATAATCTATTCCCTAAGGGTAAAAGAAGAAATAGTGGGAGAATTAGGGAATAAAGTCCTAATAAACAAAGAAAATATACTATCAGTAAAAGTTGAAGAAAAAGAAGAAAATAAAACAGCTCTATCTCTTAATAAAGAAGAAATAATTAAAAAATTAGGATTAGAAAATAATGAAGAAACAAAAGAAGCCATAAAATATTTAATAGACAATGAAATTCCCATAAATAGGGAAAATCTAGAATCTTTTTTCATGTCCAAAAAATATCTAGAAGAAATAGTGGAAAACTTAGATTTGGAAACTTTAATCAAATTATTAGAAAAAGGCATAGATATAGAAGTGGATTCATTACAAAAAATCCAAGAAGCATTGGAAGAAATTAAAAATGAAGAGAAAAACTTATCCCTAGTGGAAATACTAGGTTTAGACAGAAAATTAAATTACAAAGAAGCAGAAATTATAGCTAAAAAAATTTATGGAAGAAAAATGGGCAAAGATGTTTATGACAGTATTATAGCCCTACATAGTGAAGGAGTAGATATAAATCGGGAAAATATAGATAAGATTATGGAAATCATGGACAAGGCCTATGATTTGAGAAATTATGAAAATGAAAATCTCATTATAGCCTTTAAAGAAGATTTACCTATGAATATTGAAACCCTATATAAATTAAAACACTCCTATGAAGTAGAAAAATTAGATAAAAACATAGCCACTCCCATATATGAACAATTTGTTGTAGAAAAACATAGAACCATAGAAGATATATTAATAGAATTAAATCTTGAAGAAAACTTAGAAAATATAAATTTAATAAGAGGATTTATCTATTATGATTTAGACTTAAGTTTAGAAAACTATGAACAAATAATGAATATGAAGTATAATTTAGAGGAAATTATTGAACTATTAGATGAAAACTCCATAGCCCAATTAATAGATGAAGGAATTAATATATTAAATACAGAAATTGAACAATTAATAGATAAAATTAAAGATTTAAGTGAAGACAATATAAATCCTAAATCTAAAGAAACATCTCAAATAATAAAGGATATAGAAGAATTAAAAACCATAACAGATAAGGAATTACTCCAATTAATTAAATCTGGAAAAGATTTTAAAATAGAAAATCTAAAGGAAATAAAAAATACTAATTTAAACTTAAATAATGATCTAAATAGTAGGACAGCAGAAAAGGCTATTACCCTTAGCAATATATTTAATACATTAGGTGAATTAGAATCTAATACCATATCCTTTGCAATTAGAAGATATAATAATATAAGCTTAAACAATTTATATGAAGTTAATGTTCAGTTAAAGGAAATGGATGAAGTCTTAATAGAGCCTGTAAATTCCACAGAAGAATCCATAATTCGACAGGAATATTTAAATGCTAAAACTAATACCTCTTTAAATTTAATAAAAATTAGTATTAAAGAGGGAATAGCATTGGAACATATGCCTTTAAATGAATTAAATAATTATATAAATAAAAAAATAAACAAATATAAAGAAATAGATAAATTAGCAGAGGAAATTAAATATATTAAGGGAAAAGAAGATTATTTAATACCTAAAATAATGAAAAATGGACTTAATATGACCTTAAGGGATATTAAAGATTTAGATACTCTATTAAATTCAGAAAAAGGTTTTGGAGATGAATTAAATAATTTATTTAAAAAGGAAAATTTATTCACCAATGAAGAGATAAAAAAGGGAATTCAAAATTTAGAAAATAGAGTAAAAGAGTTTTCCCAATCTTTAAAGAATGGGAATGAAAATTCTGGAGAAAAATACAAAGAAGTACTAAATACCCTAGAGGATTTAAACAATTCCTTTAATTCCAATGAAAATTTTGAGGAAAGTATGGACAAGATTCAAAAATACTTAATATTACAAAATAGATTAAAAAAAGACTTAGTATTACAATTACCTATGGAATCAGAAGGAGTATATAAAAATATTAATTTAATAATTCCCAATGGAAATAAGGAAATTGACAAAAATAATATGGTGTTTTATTTTAATTTAAATACAGAAAACCTAGGAGATGTAAAAGTCCATTTAAAAGTAATTGGAAAACAAGTATATACAGAATTTGAAGTAGAAAAAGATGATACTATTTTAGAAAACAAAGAATTATTGGAAAAAGGTTTAAGCAAAATAGGCTATACTCTAGAAAATCTAATAATAAATACTTAGGTGATAATATGAAAAAAATTCGTCTAGTATCGGGAAAACAAGCAAAAAAGGCATATGGTAAAAATAAAATTATAAACAAAGTGGATTTAAACGAAGAAATATTAAAAAAAGAACTAGGTATAGAAAATGTGGAAGAATTACCAAAAGAAATGTTTTCAATATTAGGGGAAATCCTATTATTTATAGATAGTGCCAATAAAATGGAGGGGGATAAAAATGAGAATAAATAATAATATACCAGCACTAAATACCCATAGAATGTTAACTATGAACACTAATGGTTTGCAAAAAACCTTGGAGAAATTATCATCTGGAAAGAGAATTAATAGGGCTGCAGATGATGCAGCAGGCTTGGC
>JAAZMA010000044.1 GCA_012799055.1 Tissierellia bacterium | reverse complement strand
TATCCATATTTATAGGGGCCTTTTGTTATATTAGCTTTTTTATCCCAATATTCCCTTTCGGCCCTTGAATATTTCATGGTATTCAATCGGTTTTGAATTTTTCCTTGTCTTTCTATATAAAAGTCCTCTAATTCATTAGATTTTACAGCTAAATCATGAGGATTCCCATAATCAAAAGTATTAGCATAGTTTTCAGCAATCCAATAGAAATATCCTTCTCTTGGCATATAAAATCCATAATAAATATCTTTGGGCAATGCTTCACTGAATTGAAAACCAGTTTTGTTTTTTTCCGCCACATAATTTTCACTTAATCTTTGAATATTTAATTGAATTTCTTCATTGGTTTGTAATTTGTTAAATATTTCATTTTTTACTTTCTTCTCAAGAACTACTCCTTTATGTTTTTCAATTTGATTCCCATTCCCATCATAAAATGTATATTTAATCATTTTAGGGAGAAAAGAATATATTATAAGTAAAAAACTTAAAATAAGTACCCCTGTGGTCAATTTTGATCTTAATATTTTCTTTAATTCAAATTTAATAATTCGATTCATTTTATTCCTCCTCTCCTTGAATTTCCTCTGGATTATAGTATAAATACAAATCTTCTAAACTTGGCTCTAATGGTATTGCATCCTTTGCTGGAGGTATATCTGAAATTACCCTAAGCCTTATTTTATCGAACTTTCTAGAATAAGAAATTATCATTGACTTTTCCATATATTTAAGTAGTTCTCTTTCGTGAATAACAAATTCCCAAACCCTACCTTCCAATTGTTTAAGTAGTTTTTCTTCATCGCCTGTACATATGATTTTGCCTGATTTCATCATAATGATATTATTTGCTATATTTTGCAAATCTGATGTAATATGTGTAGATAAAATAACAATTCTTTCTTTAGAAATTTGAGATAGATAATTTTTAAAAATCAATCTTTGCTTTGGATCTAAGCCTGATGTAGGTTCATCTAGTATTAGAATCCTAGGATTGTTTAGCATTGACTGGATAATCCCTAAACGTTGTTTCATTCCTCCTGAGTAGGTTTTGATTTTTTTATTTTTTACTTCAAATAGTTGAAATACTTCAAATAGTTCATTTGCTTGTTCCAATGTATAGGTTTTGGAAAGCCCCTTCACTGCACCTATATAATCAATATATTCCATGGCAGTAAATTCAGGATAATAACCAAAATCCTGTGGTAAATAGCCTAGGGCATTCAAATATTCCTCCCCTAACTTATTAACATCCTTGCCATTAAACCGTATCTCTCCATTAGTGGGCTTTAATAATCCACAAATCATCCTCATCAATGTTGTTTTTCCAGCACCATTAGCTCCTAAAAGACCATGGATTCCAAGACCTATTTTCAATAAAATATTATCAACTGCCTTTTTTTCACCAAAACTTTTACTTACATCATTTAAAACTAACTCCACATTCATCCCTCCTAAATAAAAAATCTCTTTCTAGTTAAAGTCTAACTAAAAAGAGATAGTAGAATATGAAAAAAAGTTCAAGAAAAAATAAAGATTTCTTGATATTTATTTAGGAAATTTTATATTAAATTTTAGCTTTCCATCTTCATATTGAGCAGTAATATCGCCTCCATGATTTTCAATAATTTCCCTTGAAATAGAAAGACCTAATCCTGCTCCTTCTATTCCCTTATTTCTTGAAGTATCTGTTCTAAAAAAAGGATCAAAAATATAATGAATATATTCTGGTGAAAAATCTGGGGCCTCATTTTCAAATACAATGGTATGGCATTTCTCGTCTGTAAAAGACTTAATCCAGATATTTCCCCCTATTGGTGTATAGGAAATTGCATTTTTGAAAATATTATAAAAACCACGTGCCATTAAATCAGCATCAGCTAAAATTATTAATTTTTCTTCCATATCTAAAAGTACCTTTAATTCCTTTTCTGCTATAGCTGGATAAAAAGTTTCTCTCATTTGAACTATTAAATTATAAAAATCTACTTCCTTTTTATTAAGATTACTGCTTTGCATTTGAAATCTTGCTAACTCGAAAAACTGTTGTACTAATCTTTCTAATTCCTTAGATTTATCTAATGCAATACTAATGTATTTTTTTCGATTATTTTCTGAAATATCTGGTTCATCTTCAAGTAGTGTAAGATAACCTATAATAGATGTCAAAGGTGTTTTTAAATCATGAGCCAAAAAAGCCATTGACTGGTTTTGCTGAATAACATTTTCCTGATTTAATTGATACATTTTATCTCTATCTTCAAGTATTTGAAAAATTTCATTGTCGATACCTAAGTATAGTGGATTAGAATTAACTGTCTCTCCTTTAATAAGTTTATTTATTCTTTCTTGAATTTCCATGATGGCATTTCTGCTTAAAGTTTCTTCCTTTTTGCTAATTGTAAAGTCTATGATGAAAAATAAAATTATATAAAATAAAAAAATGAAAATAATTATATGGTTTTTTATTAAGTCCCAACGTAGCTTTCCTTCAACATAAGCCTTACCATAAACCTTTACTTCACGAACATCAAACATATAATTAGATGTAAAAATATGAAGAAAGTTTGTACCAAGTACCATATAAATAATAATCATTATAATAATTAAAATAATAAGCCCAGTAAAAAACTTTTTAATTTTCTCTTTCAATGATATAACCCTCCCCCCAAATGGTTTTAATATATTTGGGATTATCAAAAGAATCTCCTAATTTAATACGAATATTTCTAATGTGAGTGGCAATACTATTACAGGCTTTATCATAATAGGATTCTCCAGTAGCTTGAAAAAACAAATCTTCTGATGATATTTTTTGACCACAGTTTTTAAGAAGTATTTCTAAAATTTTATATTCCGTATTTGTTAATTGTAGTTTTTCTTCGTTTATAAAACATTCTCTATTATTATAATCTATTACCAAATCTTTATATATAAATATGGATTTTTGTCTATCATTAATTTTCTCATAGACCTTAGAGCGGCGGAGTAAAGCCTTTGTTCTGGCTACTAATTCTAGGGGTTTAAAAGGTTTTGTAATGTATTCATCACTTCCTAATGTTAAACCAGTAATAATATCCAATTCCTGATCTTTTGCAGTTAATAGAATTATTGGGTAGTAGTGAGTTTCCCGAATTTCTTTTAATAATTCCAAGCCGTCTAATTCTGGCATCATTATATCTAGTATTGCTAAATCTGGAGGGTTCTTCATTATATAATCTCGTGCCTCTATGGAATTGTAGAAAGTAATAACATTATATCCTGAATTTTTTAAATATAAGGCTACTAAATCTGCAATTTCCCTTTCATCATCTACAACCACAATCTTTTCCATTTATAACACCTCCAATGAAAACTTTCTTTTATTTTATTATATAATAAAATCCAGTAATATTATAATGAATTTAAAATGTTGTTTTTGTATATGGTATAATAGCTTTTATAGAATAGATAAAGGCAATAGCTATGAGGAGGTAAAAATTGAAGAAAACAATTGGAATATTGGCTCATGTAGATGCTGGCAAAACTACATTTGCAGAGCAAATTCTTTATTATGGAGAGAGTATAAAGACAAGAGGAAGAGTTGATCATAAAAATAGTTTTTTAGATAATCATAGCATAGAAAAAGACAGGGGTATTACAGTATTTTCAGACCAAGGTATATTTAATTATAAAGGTTCTACCTATTATTTAATAGATACGCCAGGCCATATAGATTTTTCTTCAGAAATGGAGAGAGCAATCCAAGTGATGGACTATGGTATTCTCATTATAAATGGTGCTGAAGGTATACAAAGCCATACAGAAACTCTATGGCAATTACTTAGAAAATATAAAATACCTACTTTTTTCTTTATAAATAAAATAGATAGAGTAGGTGTAGAAATTCGTGGAGTATTAGAAGAAATTCATTCTAATTTAACAGAAGACTTTTGTTATATTACAGAATCATTTAATGAAAGAGATATGCCAGAGGAATTAATTGAGTTTATTGCAATACAAGATGAATATCTTTTGAATAAATATTTAGAAGGCGAATACGATGAAAGATTATGGTTAGATAGTATGAAAAACATGATTAAAGAAAACAAAATTTTCCCTTGTTTTAGTGGTTCTGCATTGCAGGATATTGGAATCCAGGATTTTTTAGATAAATTTCATATATTAACTTATACGGATTATTTAGATGAAGGCGATTTTAGCGGCTATGTTTACAAAATACGTTATGATGAACAAGGGACTAAAATAAGCCATATAAAGGCTCTTAGTGGTAGATTAAAGGTAAAAGACGAAATTGCCTATGGGGATGAGGAGAATAGAATTTATGAAAAAGTTAATGAAATTAGAATTTACAATGGAAACAAATTCACAATGAAAGAAGAAATTTTAGCAGGGGAACTTTTTGCAGTTCCCAGCTTAATTGAAACAAAAGTGGGACAATGGTTAGGGGCTTTAAACGAAAATTTTGAATATCAAATGGTGGCAACATTAAAATCCAAGGTGATATTTGATAGTAAATTAAACTCAGGAGAAGTTTTAAAATATTTTAGAATCCTGGAAGAAGAAGATCCAGTATTAAATGTTGTATGGGATGAAAATTTAGGAGAAATTCACCTGCATATTATTGGCACAATTCAGTTAGAAGTACTAAAAAAACTAGTAAAGGAGAGATTTAATTTAAATGTAGACTTTGGCCCCTGCGAAATATTCTATAAAGAAACTATTAATAAAGGGACAATAGGATATGGCCATTTTGAACCTATGGGTCATTATGCAGAAGTACATCTTAAACTAGAACCTGGAGAGAGAGGTAGTGG
>JAAZMA010000252.1 GCA_012799055.1 Tissierellia bacterium | reverse complement strand
CCCATACTATCCACAAAATATACACAAAATCCACAGACTTATCCACAATAACTTGTCCATTTTTAAGGCTTTTTAGCTAGTCCTCCACATTATCCACAAAATATTCTTTGTCGTTTTTTCTTATATTGTGGAAATAATGTGGAGAAATTGTGGATTATTATCTTAATTCTAAATTTGGTTCTACATTTAAGTGATAATCTGAAACCTTACCATCTATATAATTAAAATATGCAGCTGAACCTATCATGGCTGCATTATCTGTACATAATACTGTAGATGGATAAAATATTTCAATATTTTCTTCTTTTCCTCTTTTTTGAATTAAATTTCTCAATCCTTCATTGGCAGCCACTCCACCTGCTAAAGCAATTTTATCTGAATTTCTTTCCTTTGCCAATCTTATGGTTTTTTCCACTAATACTTCTATAACAGCCTGTTGAAAACTAGCAGCCACATCTTCCACTATTATTTCTTTACCTTTCTGTGACATTTGATTTAAATAATTAAGTACTGCAGTTTTCAGCCCACTAAAACTAAAATCATAGGAATTTGGCTCTAAATATACTCTTGGAAAATCAATAGCAAATTTGTCCCCAGTTTTAGCCAATTTATCTACTATAGGTCCTCCTGGATAGGATAATCCTAAAGCCCTAGCAATTTTGTCAAAGGCCTCTCCTGCTGCATCGTCTCTAGTTCTACCTATTAATTCATAATTAGTATAAGAATTTGCCTGTACTAAATAAGTATGGCCCCCTGATACTATTAAACAAGTAAAAGGTGGTTCTAAATTTTTATGCTCTATATAATTAGCACATACATGACCTTCTATATGATTTACCCCTACTAGGGGTTTGTCTAGTGCATAAGCTATGGCCTTGGCAGAGGATAAACCTACAAGTAATGCTCCTACTAAACCAGGCCCTTGGGTTACACCTATTAAATCTATATCTTTAAAACCAAGTCCTGCCTCATCTAAAGCCTGTTGGATTATTAAATTAATTGTTTCAATATGTTTTCTAGATGCTACTTCTGGTACTACTCCTCCAAATTTTTTATGAATCTCTATTTGGGAGGATATTATATTAGATAAAACTTCCCTGCCTCCTTTTAGAATTGCACAGGATGTTTCATCACAGGATGTTTCTATTGCTAAAGTTATTGTCATTTAATCACCTCATTAAAAAGGAATGCTTTTCCACATTATAATTGCATCCTCATTATTATCTGAATAGTATTTTGGTCTAATTCCATATTCACAAAAACCATATTTTTTATATAAGGATTTTGCCACTTCATTGGAACGTCTAACTTCTAAAGTCATAGCTCTAATATTTCTATCTATACATAATTGTATTAAACCTTCTACTAGTCTATTTCCCACACCTAATCCTCTATATTCTTCATCTACTGCTATATTGGTAATATGTCCTTCATCTAATATAAGCCATATTCCCCCATATCCAACTACATAATTATCTATTTCTGCCACTATATATCTAGCCAATAAATTTTTAGTAAGTTCTAATTCAAAAGATTCCCTAGACCAGGGAGTCGAAAAAGTATTTCTCTCTATTTCCATTATTCTATCTAAATCAGTGGATTTCATCTCCCGAATTATAATATCCATATTTAACCTTCCTTCTTTCTCAATTCCCTTTGGGCTTGAGATTCCCGTAGATAATCAGGTGCTAAAGTATAATAATTATCCCTTATACCTTCGCTGTATTTTATTCTGGCCAATTCTCCAACACTTGAAGCCTTACATTCATTTAGGCCTATGGGAGACAATTTTACTTTTTCCCCTAGGGTATTTATAATTTTATCCCTATAAAGATGTATCCCATTGCCATTAACCATAATATCTTCATGTGTCTTAAGAATATCTAATAAATCTTCTATTTCCATGATAGTAGGTCTCATTATATTTATAATTTTGTCCTGATTCCATTTATATATGCCTGTATATACCCTGTTTCGTCTAGCATCTATCATAGGAACTACTATGCCATTATAGGGTAGATTATAAGCTAAAGCTTCTAAAGTAGACACTCCTATTATAGGTTTGTCAAATACATGGGCGAAAGATTTTACTGTGGCAACCCCTATTCTAAGTCCAGTAAAGGAGCCTGGTCCTATAGCTACTCCATATAAGTCTATATCTTTCGGTTTTAATTTTAAATTGTCTAAAACCTCTTTAATCATGGGGATTAAATTTTCTGAATGGCTCATGTCCTGATTTAACGAAAATTCCCCTAATAAATAATCCTCATCTAATACGGCACAAGTGGCCATCATAGTAGAGGTGTCTACGGCTAATGTTTTCAATCTATATTCAACTCCTCAATTAATTCTTTAAATCTATTTCCTTCTCCATGTAAATATAAGATTCTATTATCTAATTCTTTGCCTTTTTCTATTTTTATATTAATTGTATTCTCAGGCAAAATACTTGCTATTTTATCTCCCCATTCAATGATACTTACCCCATTTGAATAAAAGTACTCTTCAAAGCCTAAATCATCTAAATCAGAAACTCCTTCTAATCTATATACATCAAAATGGTATAAATTAAGTCTACCTTTGTATTCATTTATTAATGTAAAAGTAGGACTAGTTATATAGTCTTCTACCCCTAAACCCTTCCCTATGGATTTAGTTAAAGTAGTTTTTCCTGCTCCTAAATCTCCCATTAGACATATAATATCTCCAGGTTTTAACAAAGCACCTAGTTTTTCCCCAAACCTTTTCGTATCCTCTAATCCCTTTAATACTATCTTTTCCATTTAATCAACCTTCCTATTCCTTAAACTAAGTATTATTATAGCATTAGGCATTGTAATTCACAATATAAACCTTAATATCTGCAATATCTCAAATATCTGAAAATATCTGAACCTGGCACTAACATACTAACTTATTTAAATATCTGAACCTGGCACCAACCTTAGTATAGGTTATTAATAGGAGTGCCTAATAGGGCCAACCTTAATATAGGTTTTTAATAGGAGTACCCCTTAGGACCAACCTTAATTCAGTTTTTTAATAGGAGTGCCCCATAGGGCCAACCTTAGTATAGGTTTTTAATAGGAGTGCCCCATAGGGCCAACCTTAGTATAAGTTTTTAATAGGAGTCCACGGGAGGGCCTCATAAGGCAAATATACTAATTTTCATGACTTGATGACACAAAAGGGAATTAAAATAGAATAATAGCCTACTTTCATGTAAACTTATTAAACAGGTATATGACACAAAAATAGACAAGGAGCCCTTCCTTGCCTTATCTTTGTAAACTTCTTACTTTATTTCTACTTTGAAAATATAGAAATTATATTTGATCTATTTATTATTACTCTCTAACAATAAATGAGATTTTCACATTTAATCTATAATTTACTATTTTATCCTTTTCAACAATAGCCTGCATATTATCTATATAGACACTTTGAATATTGTCTATTGTCTTTGAAGCTTCTGAAACCGCTTCCTGTGCTGCAGCTTCCCAACCATTTGCTGATTCTGAAAGAAGTTCTATAACTTTAACAACTGCCATATCCATCCTCCAATCCAATTTTGTATTAGCTAATACATATTGTATCCAAATAATAATTATTTATTTTAAAATATTAAGAAACTTTCAATTCCCTATTTGGATTGGAGAAAAAATATATTTCTTCCGAAATTATCTTATTTCCTTCTTTTAAAAACAGATATTATTTCTCTTGTTGTTCCATATCCAGCATTTGTTGAAATACAAGATACCAATTCCCAGCCTTGTGCCCCAAGTTCATTGAGTTTAGAATTATAATTTTCAATCTCTAATATCCCACCTGCAAAACCTTTTGTTTCAACTTTAAAACTGGTATATTCCCATTTTTCCATCTGAATTCCCCCTCTCTTTTCCACTTTTATGCCAATGATATTATTTGATTAACCCTAAGAAACATTTTTACCGTCAAGGCGCATTTTTTTATGTAAATTTTTCATATAATATAAAAAAGTGAATAGCAAAGTAATTTATATTTTCCAAGGCCCTGTATTATTTCCAAAATTTATTCAACAATCTCAAACTTTAGTATATAAACTTGCTTCAAGGTTGTATATACCAATTATATCTGGAGTAATTTCAAAGGTATCCATTTTATCTACAATTCTAATAGGCCTATCTGGCACTAATTCTACTAATATTCATCTCGTTGTGACAGTATCATAATTACATATTTTATAACTAATTAAAGAACCTGTCTATGCCTTCTATACAATGGTAAAATACCTCTTTAAGCATACCTACTAATGTTTCAGATATTCTAAACCTTTTTTGTAGAAAACAGTTTAAACAAGGGAAATATTATTATAAAGGATTTCAAATATGTGTTTTCTACACCGTCTTTATAAAAATATAATCCCTAATCCTTCCAAAACTTCATTAAATTTATACCAATAGTTTCAGAATCTACTACCCTCTTATAATGAAACCATTCCCTTGGATATAATCTTTTATATTTTGCAGTACCAAGTCTTTCGTCAATTAATAGTAATGCTCCCCTATCCTCCTCACTTCTTATAACTCTACCAGCTGCCTGAAGGACTTTGTTCATTCCAGGGTACATATAGGCATATTCATATCAGTACTTATTCGCTCTAGGTATTTTTGAATGTATCGAAATTATATTTAAAATAGTTGAACCGTTTTTCATATACTTAGAGATATTGTGAATACAATTACAAGTACCAAAGAAGTTTGTTATCATTATCTTCTGCCACTTATCGTAATCATAGTCACTAAATTTACTTTCTATTTGTATCCCAGCGTTATTAATCAATATGTCAATATTGTTATGTTCTTTTATTATAGTTTTGACACTCCTATCAACAGCCTCATAATCACCAACATTGCAATTCAAATAATTCATATTAAATGGTAATTTATTTAATTCTTTTATTATAATCTGCTCAATATCTAACACATAAATAATAGCATCAAGCGAACTTAGTAATTTTGCTGTTTCACTACCAATTCCTTTTGCCCCCCTGTAATAACGACAACTTTATCTTTATAATAGTTCATACTTATCCTCCTTCAAAAAATCATTATAATTTTCCATCTCAAATTCTAACTTTCCTTTACAATTACAACTTAATTTATAGATTGCAACATTTGAAGCTTTAAACGATTTATTTTTATTGGTCCAATTTATATCTTTTACAAGGTGACATATTATATCTATTACACCACTATGAGTTACAATTAAAATATTCTCGCTAGAATATTTATATTTACTTACTATATCATTAAAACATTTCTTTACTCTCTTATAAAAATCGTCTGGACTTTCGCCATTAGGATATTTTGCATCCATTCTTAAAGTATTAAAAAACAATCCTGGATATTTAACTAATGCTTCTTCATTCAACATTCCCGCTAGATCACCATTGTTAATCTCTCTCAAATCCTTATCTAGTTCAACTCTTATATTTAGCTTTTTAGCTACTTCATTTGCTGTAGATAAAGTCCTTGGTAAATCACTCGAAATAATTTTTGTTATTTTAAACTCTTTTTGCTTCGAATAAAGGAAATTCGCAAGCCTTTTAGCTTGTTCTTTACCTTCTGATGTCAAATCTAAATCACTCCATCCTCCTCTATACCTATCATCATCTTTAGCATGTCTAACTAAAAAAATATTCATTCTAAGTCGCCTCCACATTTTAAATATTCTATAAATTTCTCAATAAAAGAATTTAATAGTTCAATTTTTCTATATTTTTATAAGAAATATATACATCTAAAGAATCATTTATATCACATCTAATATTAAAATTATTATTTTCAAAATAATCCTCGTTAATAATTTCCATTTTTGCTTTATTTAAAAGATCATATAGTTGATAATCATAATTATTGATAATTAATGCTAACTCACAGCTACTTATTTCATTATTATAAAATTCAATATTATTGTTTTTCATGTTTTCTAAATATTTTTTCTTAAAATTCGAGAGATCTTCAATATCATTTTTTT
>JAAZMA010000104.1 GCA_012799055.1 Tissierellia bacterium | reverse complement strand
ATTTAGGATATTTTCTCCATTTATAAAAGTAGCCTCTACTTTAGCAGCATAAGTTTTAATTGGATTATTACTCCACACTACTATATCTGCATCCTTCCCTATTTCTATAGAACCTACTCTACTATCTACTCCAAGGATTTTAGCTGGAATAGAAGTAATCATCTTTAAAACATCCTCACTATTAATACCATTTTTATAACATAATATGGCATTCCATAGTAGTGATTCTTTTCCTGAAGACATATTATCTCCACCTGAACTAATGGCAATATCTATTCCATTATTCATTAATTTTTGAATACTTTCAAAATCCACATTGTTATTTGCTGCAGCCATACCATTGGCTAAATCTCCTAAAATTATACTATAGTCATTGGCCATAATACTACCAGTATTGGCTCCAACTCCAAAGGCGCCTGTAAATACAACTTCCACAGGGAAACTTTTCAATGCCAATTCAATGGCATCCATTTCAGCCTTAGTATTACAATTAATAAATAGAGGAACCTTCCCATGGATTACATCTTGTAGTGCTTCAGCTTTAGAATCATAATCTTTGTCTTGTTTTTCATCATATTCCATTGCCTTAATTAGAGCTTCTTTTAATAGTGCAATGGCGCCCATTTTGGTCATGGGGGCTATATTTCTTTTACCATATAGATTTTTAGTTTCTTTAGATATGGAACTTACCATAGCTACTTTTTCTTTAACTAACATTTCATAGGGATGTTTTCCATAGGTTTTAAATACTGCTCCATAGCCTCCTAAAACATTGGAAGTGGAGGGGGTTATTCCTGCACTGGTAATTCCATATTCAAAAACTCTTTGAAACATCATACTATCTTGGTCAAAGGAATAAACCACATTCATTTCTGGAGTAATAGGATCTGAATGTTCTCCTAAATCATTATCCTCCCAGCCTGGTCCCATGGCTCCCCATATATTAAGGGATTCAATAAACCCAGGGAATACTACCTTCCCTTTGGCATCAAATATTTCTGTATCTTTAGAAACTGATATATTTTCACCTATATCTTTAATAGTACTACCTTCAATTAATATATCTGTATTTTCTAATATATTTCCCTTTCCATCGTAAACTTTTCCGCCTCTAATGAGAATCATAAGATTGCCTCCTAGTTCCTATTTAAATAATCAGCCATTATTAAGCCACATTCCAATTGAATGCTTATAAGTTTTTTAATAGGTACTACTTCGTAATCAATTTTTTCTTCTAAAACTTCACTTAAATTCTTTAATCTTTCCAATGAAGTATTATAAGCTTTTTCCAATGCTTCCTTCTTTTCAGAATTGTCTTCTTTGTTTTCTTCCATTTTTTCCAATTCCATTTCATGGGCCCTTACTAATAGTCCTAAGGATAGCATTTTGTAAAACTTAGATACTAATAAATTGTCAAATTTCTCTGCAACAGTGGCCATTTTAGCGAAATCTGGGTCTTCTTCTACCATTTTTCTAGTGGCTTCGTTACTATCATCACTATCAGTGAAGGCTTCCAATGCTAATTTAAATGGATTTTTTTCACCCATATATTGTTTTGTTTCCTTTAATATATTTTTAATAAATCTATCTGCTTCTTCGCTAAATTCCAAATTCTTTAACACTGCCTCTTTCCTAGTAATATCTGATGGGGATAAATCGGCAATCCTTTTATCATAAAAATATGGTAATTCAGTTAAAAGAGTAAAGGCATCGCAAACTTCTTTTCCATAATCAGAACTACAAGTTCCCACATTAATAACTTTACTTGGATCTTCAACTCCATATTTTTCTAAATAATCATAGTTTTGTTGAATTCCTAAATCTTGATAAATTGCATCGTCATAGGCTACACAATAGGGAGCTTCAGGTTCTCCTAAATTAAGTGGTATACCTTGTTTTCTAGCAGCATTTCTTAAATCTTCATAAATTTCCTTAGTTTCCTTAGATATATACCAATAAACTCCACCAAAACCAGCATTGTGTAATGAATAGATAAACTTTGGTTTAATCTCATCTATTAAATTCATCATGGCTTTTGTTTCAGGTATAGTATCGTGGAAATGTAATTTTTTATAATCTATTGGGAAAGTCCAATCTACTTGTTGATGACCTGCTGGTCTAAAGAAATTCCTAGCATAATTGTATAAAGTGAAAGGTCCTTTAAACCAATTTTCATTTAGTCTAGTACCATCTGCATCCCAGGATTTAACTATATACCAGGTATAGTCTAGTTCTTCTCTTAATTCCTTATTTTGAGCAAGTTCCCTTGTAAAATATTCTAACATCATTGCTCCTATAGGTTCATTTGGATGAGGACAGCCAAACATAAGGCCATTATTTGAACCATTACCAATTTTCAAGCAATATAGAGGATGATTATCTCTAGTTCTGCCCATTTCAAATAGTTCTACTGTATCGGGAAATTCTTCAGCTAATTTTTTACTACTAGCATCCATTTCATCTACAGTTAAAAATACTTTATAATCAGGTATATTGTTTATTACTTCTTCAAATATTTTTTTCATTGCTACTCCCCCTTCAAATTTTAGCTAATCACATATCCTAGGATATGTGATTAGCCTTATAATCTAATAAATTACTTCATATCAGTAAATGTGAGTTCTGCCCAACCCCATTTACCTGCTCCATCTATTGGTAAATTAATAAATTTATCGTTATTTGCATCATAGCCAGCAAATGCAACTATTGGTAAATATGGTAGATCTTCAGCTAATACTGCTTGAGCCTCTTTGTAATATTCAGCTCTCTTTTCTTGATCTCCTGTTGCAGCACCTTTGGCTACTAATTCGTCAAATTTTTCACTACTATAATCTCCAAAATTACTGTATTCACCTGTGCCTAGTCGTTTTTGAAGTGCAGCTGGGTCTGGTCCCATAAAACCACCTTGTAATTCAAGCATAAAGTCCCTTTGAATATCTACTTTTTCAGACCAAGCATTAAATTCATGAACTTGTACTTTTAATTCTATACCAGCTTTAGCTAAACTAGCTTCCATTAATTTTGCTGCATCTGGATATCCTCCACCTTCAAATACATCTATGGTTAGTCCTCTTATATAGTATCCATCTGCATCCTTTGTATATCCTGCATCCTCTAATATTTTAATAGCTTCATCAATATTAAATTTAGGAGCAGTTTGTTCACTATTAGAAGCCCATTCCATTAAAGAAGGATACATATTGTATTCAGGCTTTTGAACTCCATTGTATACCTTTTGAGATATTTCTTCTCTATTTATAGCTGTGGCAATAGCCCTTCTTACATTTACATCTTGTAATTTTTCTTCCTTTAGATTAAATATAATTCTCATTGGAGAAGGATATTCATTTAGTGCAAGTCTAATATTTCCACTAGCTTCTAATTCCTCTATATTTGCTGCAGGAACATATTCATATACATCAATATCTCCATTTAACAATGCTTGAACAGCAGTTGCATCGTCAGGAATTATAGAGTATATTATTTTATCTAATTTTGGTGCTCCTTCATGGTAATCAGGATTTGCAACTAAAGTAATACTTTCACCTTGTTTAAAATCTCCAAATTTAAATGGTCCAGAACCTATAGGATCTTTTGAAGCTGGATTGTCTTCCCAAGGTTCTCCATTGTTAAATATATGTTCTGGTATAACGAAAGTTGCATACCAGCCTAAATCAGCTATAAAGGAGACATCTGCTTCATTCATATTAAACACTATAGTATAATCATCTGGTGCATCAATTGAATCTACAATTGCCATTCTGGAACTAAAATAATAACCTTTATTTTCCTTTATAGTGTCAAAAGTATATTTTACATCCTTACTTGTAACCTTTTCTCCGTCATGCCATTTAGCATCATCTCTTAAATTAAAAGTAATAGATTTTCCGTCTTCACTTACTTCCCAATCAGTAGCTAAATCAGGGATAATTTGCTTACTTGCATCTAATTTAACCAATCTATTAAATAGGTTTTGTACAATAGGATAAGCATTATCATCTGGTACAGTGTCTGGGTTAAAAGTCATTGGGTCCCCAGAAGCTCGTACTATTATTACTTTTCCACCATCAGATTTACCACCATCTCCACCATTGGATGTTTT
>JAAZMA010000335.1 GCA_012799055.1 Tissierellia bacterium | reverse complement strand
GTGGTAATTTCTGTACCAGGGGAATATGCTGCTGATGAGGCAAGAAGAGCACTTAATAATAATTTACATGTTATGCTTTTTAGCGACAATGTATCCTTAAAGGATGAAAGGGAATTGAAAGAATTGGCATGTGAAAAAGGTTTATTAATGATGGGACCAGATTGTGGCACAGCTATTATAAATAATGTTCCTTTAGCTTTTGCCAATGTAATTCGTAAGGGAAATATAGGAATTGTAGGTGCATCTGGGACAGGTATACAAGAGGTAACCACTCTTTTAGACCGTTTAGGAGAAGGTGTTTCCCAGGCAATAGGTACTGGCGGTAGGGATTTACATGATGAAATTGGTGGCCTTATGATGTTACAAGGGATAGAGGCTTTAAAGAATGATCCCCAAACGGAAGTTATAGTTTTAATTTCCAAACCACCTTCTAATATAATAGCAGAAAGGATAGTGGAGGCTGTTAAAGATTCACCTAAGCCAGTGGTTATTAATTTTGTAGGGGGAGATAGAACCATAATAGAAAAACATGGCATAAATGGAGCTATTTCATTGGAGGATACTGCTAGAAAGGCTATTGCCCTTTTGAGAAATGAGGAAGTAAAAGATTTTGTTGCCTTTGACAAATCCCAAGAGGAGATAAATGAAATAGTGGAAAATGAGATTAAAAATTTGGCTCCTAATCAAAAATTTCTAAGGGGTTTATATACTGGTGGTACTTTAGCAGATGAGGCTATGGAAATACTCAGTAGGGATATGGGCCATATTTATTCTAATATTCCCCTAAAGCCAGAATACCAACTAAAAGATGTAAATACTAGTGTAGAACATACATGTATAGATTTTGGAGAAGATGAATTTACTGTAGGAAGACCCCATCCAATGATAGATCCTTCAATTAGGGCTGAACGTTTGGCAAAAGAAGGTGAGGATGAAGAAGTAGCAGTAATATTAATGGACTTTGTTATAGGATATGGTGCCCATGAGGACCCAGTAGGGGAAGCTCTTGATGCCATAGTGGAAGCAAAGAGAAGTATGGAGGAAAAGGGAGGATATTTACCTGTAATAGCCTCAATTTGTGGGACAGAAAATGATCCACAGGATTTAATAGAGTCCCAGAGAAGATTGGAGGAAATAGGGGTAATAGTTATGCCTTCCAATGCTCAGGCTGTAAGATTAGCTGGAAGGATTCTTAATAAAATAAATGGCAATATGAAAAGGATGTGAAATACCATGACAAAGATTAATAAGCTTTTTGAGAAAGAATTAAAAATTATTAATATAGGATTAGAATTATTTTATAGGGATTTAAAGAAGCAAAAATATTCTGTAATACATGTGGACTGGAGACCTATTGCTGGTGGAGACAAGAAAATGGCATCACTTTTATCTAAACTACAATAAATATAAGGTGCAAATAAAACAAGAAAGGAAGTAGGTAAAATGATAAAAGAAAAAATTCAACAGGCCAATAAGGAGGCTGTTGCAAGATTATTAAAGGCACAACCAACTATAGTTGGCATAGGAACAGCGGGAAAAGATGTACCAGGGATGACCAAAAACACTGTATTACATGCTGGTCCTCCAATTACATGGGATAAAATGAGTGGACCACTAAAGGGAGCAATTATTGGTGGACTTATATACGAGGGCTTAGTATCAAATGAGGAAGAGGCAATAAAATTAATTGAGTCTGGAGAAGTAATCTTTGACTCTTGCCATCATCACAATGCTGTAGGACCAATGGCTGGAGTTGTTACCTACTCAATGCCAGTATGGATAGTTGAAAACAAAACCTATGGAAATTTTGCTTATTGTACACTAAATGAAGGTTTAGGTAAAGTTCTTCGTTATGGAGCCTATGATGAAGAAGTAATAATTAGACTTAAATGGATGGAAACAGTACTAGGCCCAGTATTAAAGGAAACCTTAAAGCTTTCAGGAGAAATAGATTTAAAAACAATGACTGCCCAAGCTCTTCAAATGGGAGATGAGGGACATAATAGAAATAAAGCTGGTACATCATTACTTATAAGAGAATTGGCACCATATATAGTACAAACAAGTTTCCCAGAAAAGGATAAGGTGGATGTATTAAAGTTTATCCATAGTAATGACCATTTTTATTTAAATTTAACTATGCCAGCAGCTAAATGTTCATTAGATCCATTGGAAGATATTAAATATAGTACCATAGTCTATACAATGGCAAGAAATGGTACTGAATTTGGTATTAGGGTTTCAGGTTTAGGAAATCGTTGGTTTACAGCTCCTGCAGAAATAATAGATGGATTATATTTTCCAGGATATTCTACAGAAGATGCTAATCCAGATATAGGTGATAGTGTTATAACGGAAACCTCAGGAATAGGTGGATTTGCCATGGCAGCAGCCATACCTATAGTACAATTTGTTGGAGGTACACCTAAAGATGCCATAAATTATTCCCAATCCATGTACGAAATTACTGAGGGGGAGAACAATGTATATAAAATACCAGCACTTGATTTTAAGGGAACAGCTACAGGTATAGATATACAAAAAGTTGTGGAAACAGGAATATTGCCAATAATTAATACAGGTATTGCCCATAAAGAAGCAGGAATAGGACAAATAGGGGCAGGATTAGTTTATCCACCTATGAAATGTTTTGAAGATGCATTAGAGGCTTTTGTTCTAATGCTAGAAGAAGAAGGGGAAATATAATTTATGAAATAAATTATATTAGTTTTAAATATTAAAAAACTTAAGGGGGAATTAGAATGAACATTTTAGACATGTGGAACAATGTTAAAATGTACGATTTAACTCAAAATCTTAGCCATTTAACACCACCATGGCCAACTTATGAACCGCTTCAAATTAAGTTTTTCAAAAGATTAGCTCCCAATGGTGCAAATGGCCAATTAATAACAACATCAAATCATGTGGGAACTCATTTAGACGGGCCATTACATTTTGATACAGCAGGTAGAGATATAGCTTCTTTAGAATTAGACAAATTAGTAGGTCCAGGGGTAATAGTAGATTTATCTGATATAGCAGAAGATTTTAGTATTTATACACCAGAAGATATTATGGAAAGAGTAGAGGTTAAAAAAGGAGATATACTAATAATTAATACAGGATATCATAAATATGGTTGGGACCAGCCAGAAGCCGATGAAAGAAGATATATGCTAAGGCATCCAGGACCTTCCATGGACTTTGTAGATTGGGTTAAAGAAATGGAAATTAAATGGATTGGGGTTGACTGTGGTTCTGCAGACCATCCAATGAATACTAAAATACGTGATTGGGAGCCTAGAGAAGCAGAAGCAGCAGATAAGTATTTAAGAGAAAAATATGGCAAGGGATTAGATGAATTGTATCCATGGCCAGAAGCTTATCAAGCAATGCATATCCAAGTATTTCCAAAGCCCAATGAAATAATCCATGCAGAAAACTTAGGTGGAGATATAGACAAGGTTCTCAATAAACGTATGATTATTGGATGTTTCCCATGGAAATTCGTAGATGGAGAATCTTCAATTTGTCGTATAGTAGCTTTTGACATGGAATAATAGAATAGACAAAAAACAATTACCTACTTTAATTTTAAAGTAGGTAATTATTTGACTATTTATCTTTAGAAAATATAAGTGGTTTATATTATAATTTTTACAAGGAGGATCAAATTAAAATGGCATTGGAGAATATTAAAGTACTTGATCTGACTAGAGTGTTAGCTGGTCCCTTTGCAACTATGATATTAGGGGATTTAGGTGCAGATATAATTAAAATAGAAATGCCAGTTAAAGGGGACGATGCAAGACACTTTGGACCATATATTAATGATGAAAGCGCCTATTTTATTAGCCTTAATAGGAATAAAAGAAGTATAACCTTAAACTTAAAGGCTGAGAAAGGTAGAGAATTATTCTTAGAGATGGTTAAAAAGGCAGATGTGGTTGTGGAGAACTATAGACCTGGAACTATGGAAAAACTAGGATTAGGTTATGAAACTTTAAGGGAAATAAATCCAAAGCTTATATATGTAGCTGTATCTGGATATGGACATACAGGACCCTATAGGGAAAGGGCAGCATATGATGCAGTGGTACAAGCAATAGGTGGATTAATGAGTATTACAGGAGCAAAAGATGGAGAACCTACTAGAGTAGGTACTTCTATTGGGGATATTGTAGCTGGCCTATATGCAGCCATAGGGGCTTTAGCAGCTCTAAATACTAGAAATGAAACAGGAAAGGGACAGAAAGTGGATGTAGCAATGTTAGATTCCCAAGTAGCAATTCTTGAAAATGCCATAGCTAGATATGTGGTAACTGGGGAGGCACCTGCTCCAGGTGGCAATAGACATCCTTCCATTGTACCTTTTGAAGATTTTGAGACTTTAAATGGAAAAATTATGATTGCTGCAGGTAATGATGCTTTATGGGCTAGTTTCTGTAAAGTTATAGGAAGGGAAGAACTAATAGAAAATGAGAAATTTAAAACCAATGCATTGAGAAATGAAAATTATAAGGAATTAAGGCCAGAAATTGCTAAAGTAATTGAAAAGAAAACTACTGAAGAATGGCAAGAATTATTAGATAAAGCTGGAATTCCCAATGGGCCTATAAATACTATAGACAAGGTTATAGAACATCCTCAAGTACTTGCTAGGGATATGATAATAGAAATAGATCATCCAGTGTCAGGAAAACTAAAGGTTCCAGGAATTCCTATAAAATTAAGTGAGACTCCAGGAGAAATTAAGAGAACATCACCACTTTTAGGAGAACATAGAAATGAAATATTAAAAGAACTTCTAGATTATAGGGAGGAAGAAATTAAAGAATTGGAAAAGGAAAATATATTTTAAATACTAACTTTTATAGACCATGTATTTTAGGAGGGAATAAATTGGAAAAAATAGTAGTAGCATTGGGAGGAAATGCTTTACAAGATGGGAATACTAATCCTACAGCGGAAGCTCAATTGAAAGTAATAGAACAAACTGTAAAATATTTAGTTGATTTAATAGACCAAGGCTATAATCTAGTAATAACCCATGGTAATGGTCCCCAGGTTGGAAGAATTGTTATACAAAATGAAATGGGAAATGAAGTGACACCTGCTATGCCCCTTGATGTTTGTGGAGCAATGAGCCAAGGAATGATTGGTTATCATATGCAACAGGTTTTAGGCAATGAGCTTAAAAGTCGAGGAATTAATAGGCCTGTAGCCACAATTGCAACACAGGTAATAGTAGATGAAAAAGATGAAGCTTTTAAAAAGCCAACAAAACCTATTGGGCCTTTCTACACAAAGGAAGAGGCAAAAATTCTTGAAATAGAAAAAGGATACAATATAGTGGAGGATTCAGGTAGAGGATACAGAAGGGTAGTACCATCCCCACAGCCAAAGAAGATTGTGGAGATTGAAACTATTAAAACTTTAATAGATAATAATGTAATTGTTATAGCAGTAGGAGGTGGGGGAATACCAGTTGTTGAAGAAAATGAAAAAATAAAAGGCATAGAAGCTGTAATCGATAAAGATTTAGCCTCTAAGCTTCTTGCAGAACATATAGATGCAGATATATTAATTATGCTTACAGCTGTAGAAAAAGCAGCTATAAACTTTGGCAAACCAAATCAACAGTGGTTAGATGTAGTAAATACAGAAGATATGAAAAAATATGTTTCAGAAGGGCATTTTGCCCCTGGAAGTATGTTACCTAAGGTTTTAGCAGGTATAGAATTTGTAGAATCAAAACCAGGAAGAAAAACCATAATAACATCATTAGATAGTGTAAAAGAAGCCCTTGCAGGTTCAAATGGAACAATTATAATGTAAATAGATTTGGCTGAAAGGTTGGCAGCAGATAAACAAATATCTAAATATCTGAACCTGGCACTAACTTACTAACTTATTAAAAATATCCAAACCTGGTAAATATCCAAACCTGGCACTAACATACTAACTTATTGAAAAGCACCTCATAAATCTTAAAGTTTGTGAGGTGTTTTTTCTTTTGGAAAAAATCTACTTCCCACAAAGGTACTATGTACTACTGAAAATTATTAAAATACACCTAATACATATAGTAATTTACAAGATGTAAAGGTATATAAGGGTCAAAAATACAATGAATATGTGAAGATTATGTTGAAAGGGTTTCAAGGCAATATAGTAGGCTTAAAGGTAATTTTAAGGTATTTTTATGTCTGGAAAGTTCATTTATTTAAAATATTTGTCATTTAATAGTATATTATCATTATACTGTTATTTTTCGAAAACAGTCAAAAAATTAACCTGATAGGTTAATAAAAATTGACTTTGGGGGAATGATAATATATAATGATAATAGAATATAGGACGAAAAAACTAAAAAAACAATGCGAGGATCCTAAAGTTGCTCAAAAGGATTATGGGAAGAGAATAGGAAATAAGCTTACTCAGAGAATTGGAGAATTATATGCAGCAACTAGTTTATTGGACATTAAGAATATTCCATCAGCAAGATTGCATAAACTAAAAGGGACGAGAGCTGATGAATATGCAGTAGATTTGGTAGGTCCATATAGACTAGTTTTTAGGCCTATATTAGAAGAAGACGGAGATATAGATGAATTAGAAAGTATTAATATTGTAAGAATTGAGGAGGTGACGGATTACCATGGTAAACAAAAAAGATAATAATGATTTTATGCCCACTGTTGCAATTCCACCAGGGGAAACTATAAGAGAAAATATGGAGTTTTTAGGAATGAATCAAAAAGAATTAGCAGCAAGGTTAGATATAACACCAAAACATTTAAGTAATATTATTAATGGTAATGCTTCCATCACCTATGATACAGCCCTAAAATTAGAATCTGTTATAGGGCCTAGTGCACAATTCTGGATGAATTTAGAAACTAACTATCAATTGAATAAAGCTAGATTAGAAAAACAAGCAAAATTAGATATAGATTTAGAAATTTTAAAAGAGATACCATATAATGAAATGAGCAAACTTGGGTGGGTAAAAGATACAAATGATAGAACAGAAAGAGTATTTAATTGTAGAGGTTTTTTTGGTGTTGCTGAGTTGTCTTCAATAAAACCTTCATATGCTGTAGCTTTTAGGACACATAAACATGTTAGAGAAATATCTGATTTCGGAGTATTGGCATGGCTTAGAAAGGCAGAGTTAGAAGGTTTAAATGTGGAAGTGAAGAAATTTAATAAAAGAAAGTTAAAAAGTCTTATTCCTACTTTTAGGGAATTGACACTGAAAGAACCAGCAGAATTTTATCCAGAAATGAAAAGATTATGTGCTGAATGTGGCGTAGCTTTAGTTATAGTACCATATCTTTCAAAAACTTATATATGTGGTGCAACCATATGGAGAAATAATAAAGCGATACTTGCATTAAGTGTAAGGGGAAAGCGAGCAGATATATTTTGGTTTACATTTTTCCATGAATTAGCTCATTTAATTAATCATTCTAAAAATGAGTTTCATATTAGTTTTGACAATGAAAGTGGAGAAGATGAGGCAGATGACTTAGCAAGTAATTATTTAATTTCAGAAAAACAGTATAGAAATTTCATTGAAAAATATGATTATACAGATAAAACACAGATAATAAATTATTCCCATGAGATAGGTATAGCCCCATGTATACTTTTAGGAAGACTGCAGCATGATAAATTAATAGGATATCAATATTATAATGATTTAAAGCCATCTTTTGAAATAGTTAAAGGTTAGTTAAATCAGCGATATAAAACTATATTATTTTTT
>JAAZMA010000187.1 GCA_012799055.1 Tissierellia bacterium | reverse complement strand
TTATATATTTAGTGGAAATAATAAATCCAAAAAACATTATTGATATTGTCAAAGCTATTCCATCTACTTTGCCTAATTTTAATTCTTTTAATCTAGTTCTATGTTCTCCACCTCTATAACATCTGGCTTCCATAGCAATAGCTAATTCATCTGCCCTTCTAAAGGCATTTACAAATAAGGGTACCAAAAGAGGTACTAAGTTTTTTGCCCTATTAATTACATTTCCAGATTCAAAATCTGCACCTCTAGCCATTTGTGCCTTCATAATTTTATCTGTTTCTTCTAAAAGTGTAGGTATAAACCTTAAGGCTATGGTCATCATCATAGCCAACTCGTGGGCTGGTAGTCCAATTTTCTTAAAAGGAGATAATAAACTTTCTATACCATCGGTTAATGATATTGGTGATGTAGTAAGAGTTAATAAGGAAGTTCCAGTAATTAAAAATATTAATCTTAAAGCCATAAATACTGCTTGACTAAGACCTTCCTTAGTTATAGTTAATGGTCCTAATTTATAAAGTATTTCTCCTTTTGTCAAAAACATATTTATAAGAAAAGTTATGATTATTATTAACATTAATGGTTTTAATCCTTTTAATACAAATCTTACAGGTATTTTAGAAAGTATAATGGATAAAAGTATAAATCCCAAAATAAAAGCATAGGGATAGAAATCTTTTATAAAAAATAAAGATACTATAAACATAATAGATATTAAAATTTTAATCCTAGGGTCTAATTTATGTATAATTGTATCCCCTGGAAAATATTGGCCTATTGTAATATCTTTAAGCATTTCCTCTACTCCTTAAATAATTTATCATTTCAACTTTGGCTTCCTCTACAGTTAGTATATCATCTCTTATATGGTTTCCCTTATGTTTATACTTTCTCATAAAACTAGTAATTTGAGGAATTCCCAGTCCTAATTTTTCTAGCTCCTCTGCTTGTCTAAAGATTTCCCTACTACTACCTTCCATTGCTATTTTGCCATTATGCATTACAATTATTCTATTAACCAATCGGGCTATATCCTCCATACTATGGGAAACTAAAATAATAGTTATTCCTTCTTTTTCATATAGTTCTTGTATTTTCCCAAGGATCTCATCCCTACCCCTTGGGTCTAATCCTGCAGTGGGCTCGTCTAAAATCAATACCTCTGGTTTCATGGCCAATACCCCTGCAATAGCTACTCTCCTTTTTTGGCCTCCACTTAATTCAAAAGGAGACCTATCCTTTAAACTTTCAAAATCTAGTCCAACTAATTCCATAGACCTTTTTACCCTTTGATGAATTTCTTCTTCTTCTAGTTTTAAATTTTTAGGACCAAAGGCTATATCTTTGTATATGGTTTCTTCAAATAATTGATGTTCTGGATATTGAAAAACTAAACCTACTTTTTGCCTAAGTGCTGTTAAATCTGCATCTTTTGAAGTAATGTCTTTGCCATCTATTATGATTTTTCCTGATGTAGGCTTAATTAAACCATTTAAATGTTGAACTAATGTAGACTTTCCTGAACCAGTATGACCAATTAAACCTATAAAATCTCCCTTATTTATATTTAAATTAATATTGTCTAAAGCTTTTTTTTCAAAAGGGGTATTGGGATTATATATATAATTAATATTTTCTAATTTCATTATCATAAAGCATCCACCAATTCCTCTACTGTTAAAATATTTACTGGTACATTGAAACCTTCTTTATTTAATTCAAAGGCTAATTCTGTAACTTGAGGCACATCTAAGCCAATATTTTTTACTTTTTCCACCTGAGAAAATATTTCTCTAGGTGTGCCTTCCATTACAATTTTACCTTCCTCCATTACTAAAATTCTATCTGCTTCTACAGCTTCATCCATATAATGAGTAATATGGATTATGGTTTTGTTTTCTTTTTTATTTAATTTCTTTATGGTATTTATTATTTCTCGTCTTCCAATTGGATCTAGCATAGCTGTAGGTTCATCTAATATTATACATTCTGGCCTCATAGCTAGTATTCCTGCTATGGCTATTCTTTGTTTTTGTCCCCCTGAAAGTAAATGTGGAGCATGATTTTTGTATTTTGTCATTTCCACAATTTTTAAAGCTTCGTCTACTCTTTCTCTAATTTCTAAAGGTGGAATACCTTGGTTTTCTGGACCAAAGGCTACATCTTCTTCTACTATAGTGGCTACTATTTGATTATCAGGATTTTGAAATACCATACCTGCAATTTCCCTTATATTCCAAGTATGTTTTTCGTCTTTTGTGTTCATACCATTTACATATACATCCCCCGATGTGGGCAATAGTAATCCATTCATCATTTTAGCTAAAGTAGATTTTCCAGAACCATTGTGTCCAAGTATTACTAAATGTTCACCTTTATTAACAGTTATATTTATATTCTCTATAGCCAAATGAATACTTTCATCTCCAAAGGATTTATATTCATAACTGACATTTTTCATTTCTATCATTTTTTCTGCCATTTCTATCCCCTAACTTTTGTTGTTTTCTTAATCTAATATAACACAAGGTTAGACAATTGACAATGGACAATTGAAAAAAGGGACTAAGTATTTATACTTAATCCCCCCACCCTTTATACTAATTCTAAAATGGCTAACTCAGCACCATCACCTCTACGGGGACCTAGTTTTAGTACTCTAGTATATCCACCATTTCTATCTTCATATTGTGGTGCTATTTCTTCAAACAATTTGGTTACAACAGTTTCGTCGTATATATATGCTAAAACTTGTCTTCTAGCATGTAAATCTCCTCTTTTAGCAAGAGTAATCATTTTTTCAGCCATTCTTTGCGTCTCTTTTGCTTTATGATAAGTGGTTTCGATTCTACCATGTTCAAATAAAGATGTTACTTGATTCCTAAGCATTGCTTTTCTATGAGCAGTAGGGCGACCAAGTTTTCTAAGTGTTGCCATATATATCCCTCCTTCTTGCCTTTACTCATCACTTTTCTTTAAAGATAGATTTAATTCAGCTAATTTGCTTTGAACTTCTTCTAGGGATTTTTTACCTAAATTTCTCACTTTCATCATATCTTCTTCTGTTCTCTGGATTAACTCATCTACTGTGTTAATTCCAGCTCTCTTTAAACAATTATATGACCTAACTGAAAGATCTAGTTCTTCAACTGTCATTTCTAGTACCTTTTCTTTTTCATCTTCTTCTTTTTCTACCATTATTTCTACATCATTTATATGTTCTGTTAAGTCAATAAATAAGTCTAAGTGTTCTGTTAAAGTCTTTGCACCTAGTGATGTTGCTTCATCTGGTTTCATAGTACCATTAGTCCATACTTCAAGGGTTAATTTGTCATAATCTGTTATCTGCTCTACCCTTGTATTTTCAACTGTGAAATTTACTTTCTTTACAGGAGTAAAAGAAGAATCTACGGGAATAACTCCTATAGCCTGGTCTTCCCTTTTATTTCTTTCAGCTACTTTATATCCCCTGCCCTTTATCATTTCTAATTCCATATACAGTTCTCCATCTTCATTGATGGTAGCTATATACAAATCCTTATTAATTATTTCTACATCAGGACCTGTAATAATATCACCTGCTGTAACAACTTGAGGTCCTTTGGCTTCTAATCTTAAAATTACTGGCTCATCAGAATATATTTTAGCTGCTATATCTTTTATATTTAAAATAATTTCCGGAACATCTTCTAATACACCTGGTATAGTTGAAAATTCATGTAATACATCTTGAATCTTTACCGAGGATACTGCAGCACCTGGTAAGGAAGATAAAAGTACCCTTCTCATACTATTTCCTAATGTGGTACCAAATCCCCTTTCCAAAGGTTCTACAACAAACTTTCCATAGGTATTATCCTCGCTTATTTCCACAATTTCTATTCTTGGCTTTTCAAATCCTATCATTAATATTAACCCTCCTTATATTTAGTGTTATTAAAGGACGAGGGCAACTGATTCTATTATAGATATTATTTAGAATATAACTCTACGATTAAGTGTTCTTCTATTGGAATATCAATATCTTCTCTAGCTGGTTCGGCTACTATCCTACCTTTTAATTCTTCAGGATGTACTTCTAGCCAAGGTAATGTACTACCTCTATGATTCTCTACTAATTCTTTAAATTTAGGACTATTTTTTGATTTAGCCTTAACTTCTATTTCATCTCCCACTTTCATAATAGAAGATGGTATATTTACTTTATTGCCATTTACAGTAAAATGACCATGTGTAACCAGCTGTCTTGCTTCTGCTCTTGATGAAGCATAACCCATTCTATATACTACATTGTCTAATCTTAATTCTAGTAATTTTAATAAATTCTCCCCAGTTATTCCATGCATTCTATCTGCCATATTGAAATATTTTCTCATTTGAGATTCTTGTATTCCGTAAAATCTACGTACTTTTTGTTTTTCTCTTAACTGTAGTCCATACTCAGTTAGTTTCTTTCTAGATTGCCCATGTTGTCCCGGTGCATAATTTCTCTTTGCAACTGGACATTTATCTGTATAACATTTATCTCCTTTTAAATATAATTTCTGTCCTTCTCTACGACATAATCTACATACAGGACCTGTATATCTTGCCATTCTTCACACCTCCTATATTAAACCCTTCTACGTTTTGGTGGTCTACAACCATTATGTGGTATTGGGGTAGTATCTTTAATTAAACTTACTTCTAAACCTGAAGCTTGGAGAGATCTAATAGCTGCCTCTCTACCAGAACCTGGTCCCTTAACATATACTTCTACAGATTTTAGACCATGTTCCATAGCCTTTTTAGCTGCTTCTTCTGCTGCCTGTTGAGCTGCAAAAGGTGTAGATTTTCTTGAACCTCTAAAGCCTAATTGTCCAGCACTAGCCCAAGATATAACATTCCCTTGTAAATCTGTTAATGTTACCATTGTATTGTTAAAAGTAGATGAAATATGAGCTTGACCTCTCTCTATGTTTTTACGTTCTCTTCTTCTTACACGAGTAGTTCTTCCCTTTTTAGTTGCCAATTTTTTCCCTCCTTCCTCTATTTCTTACCTTTTTTCCCGATTTGTCTCTTAGGACCTTTACAAGTTCTTGCATTGGTTTTAGTTCTTTGGCCTCTAGATGGCAATCCTCTTCTTTGCCTCATACCTCTATAACAATTGATTTCTCTTAATCTCTTTTGATTTAATGCAACTTCTCTTCTTAAATCTCCTTCAACATGGTATTCATCTATTATATTCCTTAGAGTATTTACTTCGGCTTCAGTTAAATCTTTAACTCTTGTATTTGGATCTACATTGGCTTTTTTTAATATTTCATTTGATCTAGACCTGCCTATTCCAAATATATAGGTTAGTCCAACTTCTACCCTTTTATCTCTTGGTAGGTCAACACCTGCAATTCTAGCCATTATTTATCTACACCTCCTAATATCTATCTAAATTAACCCTGTACTTGCTTGTGTTTTGGATTCTCACAGATTACCATAACTTTGCCTTTTCGCCTGATAATCTTACATTTTTCACACATCTTTTTTACTGATGGTCTTACTTTCATTTAAATCCCTCCTACGCTACTTGTTTCGCCAAGTAATTCTTCCCCTAGTTAAATCATAGGGTGATAATTCTACTATTACTTTGTCTCCAGGGAGTATCCTAATATAGTTCATCCTTAACTTTCCAGAAATATGTGCTAATACTTCATGACCATTTTCCAACTTTACTTTAAATATCGCATTTGGTAAGGCTTCTGTAACTGTACCTTCCACTTCAATAATATCTTTTTTTGACATTCAATTATCGAACCTCCTATTTTTCGTTTTAATAACTCTTTTTGAAAGGTTCTAGCAATTTCCGAATATAAGCATTATTTATTTTTAAATTATTATTTTGTTTATATTCTAATTCTTTTAATACTGTATTATAAATAGTTAAATGTTTTAATTTTTTCTTTTTAGGATTATCTAATTTTCTTATATCTCCATCTACTATTAAAACATGATTTTCATCTAAGATTTCCAGTACTAAAAAAATATTCCCCTTATCTCTACCAGCTCTGGACTTTACCACCTGCCCTACGACTATGTCCTCAGTCGAATCCATAGAGTTCACCTCTTTACTGGCATAATATTAATTAACTGGAGAAAGGCAATTGGCCTTTCTCTTTAACTATTCACTTAAAGCTTTTACTATTTCTTCAAATAATAAATTCTTATCTTTTGAACCATCTACATTTAATATTAACCCTTTTTTGTTATAATAATCAATTAAGGGCTCAGTTTGTTTGTGATATACTTCTATTCTTTTTTCTACAGTTTCTACTGTATCATCATCTCTCTGATAAAGTTTACCACCACAATTATCACAAACTCCCTCTTTTTTAGATGGATTAAATTTAATATGAAAAACTTCCCCACAATCTTTACATATTCTTCTTCCAATGGCTCTTTCTATTAAAATTTCTTTTCCTACATCTAAATTAACTACTCTATTTAGATTTAAACCCATTTTAGAAAGAACTTCATCTAAAGCCTCTCCTTGATTTAAAGTTCTTGGAAATCCATCTAATAGAAAACCATTTTTACAATCTTCTTGCTGCAATCTATCTTCTACAATGGATATTACTAATTCATCAGGAACTAGTAATCCTTTATCCATATATTCTTTGGCTTTTTCCCCTAATTCCGTTCCTTTTTTAATGTTTTCTCTAAATATATCTCCTGTAGATATATGGGGTATATTGTATTTTTCAACTATAGCTGATGCTTGAGTTCCTTTGCCTGCACCAGGAGGCCCAAGTAAAATTAATCTCAAAACTATCATCTCCTATAGTTTTATTTTAAGAAACCTTTATAATGTCTCATTAACATTTGTGATTCTATTTGTTTTACTGTTTCAAGTGCTACACCTACTACGATTATTATAGCTGTTCCACCAAAATTAACATTTAATTTAAATACATGAGATAAAATAATCGGTAGTGAAGCAATAAGTGCTAAGGATATTCCACCTACAAAAGTTAGTCTTGAAATAACTTTGTCTAAATATTCTGATGTAGGTCGACCAGGTCTAATTCCTGGAACAAATCCACCATATTGTTGTAAATTCTTAGCATATTCAACAGTATTAAATTGAACCGCTGTATAAAAATAGGTAAAGAAAACAATTAACAATACATTTAGTATGGAATAAACCCATACCCCTACATTTCCTTGTACTGAAAAATATTTAGTTAACCATTCTGATGGTTCTCCTTTAAAAAACAGGACTAAAGTCTGTGGAAATGCCAATAGGGATGTGGAAAATATTACAGGGATAACACCTGACATAGATACCTTTAAAGGTATATGAGTACTTTGTCCCCCATACATTTTTCTTCCAACTACTCTTTTTGCATATTGTACAGGTACTCTTCTTTCCCCTTCTTGTAATGCTATTACTATTGCTATAATTAATAGTGCTACTATGGCAAATAAAATTAATTTTATTATTGATAATGAGCCAATTCTTACTAATTGTATAGATTTTACTATCTCGGCAGGAATTCTAGATATGATTCCTACAAAGATTATTAATGAAATACCATTTCCAATACCTTTATCTGTAATAAGATCTCCAATCCAGATTAAGAATGAAGTACCAGCTATTAAAGATAATATTATTATAGTGTTTTGTAAAAAACCTTCTGCTGTTACTGCCTGACGGAAGAAGCCTCTAGTCATAAATATAGCTTGAATACTTGCCAGTATTACAGCTCCATATTTAGTCCATTGAGCTATTTTTTTTCTTCCTTCTTCACCTTCTTTTGCTATTTCTTCCAACTTTGGAATTGCAATAGTTAAAAGTTGTAGTATTATAGACGCAGTAATATATGGATATATATTTAGTGCAAATATACTAAAATTACTAAAAGTTCCTCCTGCCATAAGGTCGAGGAATTCTAGTACTCCGCCTTGACCAAATTCAAACATTTGTTTTATGATTTCTTTATCCATATAAGGTACTGGCACACTAGAGCCTAATCTAATTACTAATAACATAAGAATAGTGAAGATCATTCTCTTTCTTATATCTGGTATCTTCCAAGCATTTCTTAAGGTTGATAACATCTATATCACCTCTGCCCTTCCTCCTGCAGCCTCAATTTTTTCAGCAGCTGTTTTGCTAAATTGATGAGCTTTCACAGTGAGTTTTTTCTCTAAATTTCCATCTCCCAATACTTTTATACCATCTACAACCTTACCTTTTTTTACTAATCCTTCTTGTATTAATAGTTCTGGTGTAATTATAGTATTGTCTTCAAATCTATTTAAATCTTTTACATTAATAATAGCATATTCTTTAGCAAATATATTTGTAAAACCGCGTTTTGGCATTCTTCTCATTAGAGGCATTTGGCCACCTTCAAAGCCTGGTCTTACTCCGCCACCAGATCTAGATTTTTGACCTCCAAGTCCTCTACCTGAAGTTTTCCCATGGCCTGAACTCATACCTCTACCTACTCTTTTGCGTTTTTTACTTTCCCCTCCAATTGCAGGTTTCAAATCATGTAGTTTCATTGGTACACCTCCTCAAAATTATTCTATTTCAACCATGTAGTCTACTTGTGCTATCATACCTCTAATTTGAGGGGTATCATCTTTTTCCACTACCTGGCCAATTTTTTTAAGTCCAAGAGCTTCAATAGTTTTTTTATGCTTTTCTGGTCTCCCAATGGGAGATCTGACCAATTTTATTTTTATCTTAGCCATTATACTCCCCTCCTAACCTAATATTTCATCTACTGTTTTGCCTCTTAATTTGGCTACATCTTCTACTCTTTTTAAATTTATTAAAGCATCCATAGTAGCATTTACTACATTTCTTGGATTGTTTGAACCTAATGATTTAGTTCTAATATCTTTAATTCCTGCTAACTCACAAACTGCACGAACTGGTCCACCAGCACTTACTCCAGTACCCTCTTTAGATGGCTTAAGTAAAACCTTACCCGCTCCATATTCGCCAACTATTTCATGGGGTATTGTAGTACCAACTATTGGAACCTCTATAATATGTTTTTTAGCATCTTGAATGGCTTTTCTTATAGCCTCTGGAACTTCCAAAGCCTTAGCCATACCAACGCCTACGTGCCCATTTTCGTCTCCAACTACTACAAGAGCACTAAATCTAAAGTTTCTACCACCTTTTACAACCTTAGTTACACGGTTGATACTTACAACTCTTTCTTTTAAATCCAATTCATTTGGATCTATATATAAACGTTCCATTTATTTCCCTCCTTCGTTTAAAATTTAAGACCTGCTTCTCTTGCACCATCGGCTAATTCTTTTATCCTTCCATGATAAATATATCCACCTCTATCAAATACTACTGTATCTATTCCCTTTTCTAAAGCTCTTTTCCCTACTAAATTCCCAACTAATTTAGCTGCTTCTTTATTTTGAGTAGAGGCTAGCTTTTCTTTTAATTCTTTGTCTAAAGTAGAGGCTTGAGTCAATGTGTGCCCATTTACATCGTCTATAATTTGTGCATATATATGACTATTAGATCTATATACATTTAGTCTTGGTTTTTCAGGAGTTCCATAAACTTTTTGTCTAACTCTTTCATGTCTATTTTTTCTCATTTCATTTCTATTGACTTTTTTAAGCAATCCTATTCACTCCCTTCTACTTACCTGTCTTTCCAACCTTACGCCTTACATATTCGCCGGCATATCTAACACCTTTGCCTTTGTAAGGTTCTGGTCTTCTAAAGTCTCTAATTACAGCTGCATAATTTCCAACTAATTGTTTGTCAATTCCTTTTACTATTATTTGATTGGCATTAGGCACTTCCACTTCAATTCCCTCTGGATCTTCTAATTCAATTGGATGGGAATAACCAAGGTTTAAAATTAATTTCTTACCTTGCTTTTGTGCTCTATAGCCAGTTCCATGTATTTCTAATGTTTTAGAATAACCATTCATTACTCCATCTATCATATTTGCAATTAAAGTTCTAGTTAATCCATGTAGAGATTTGTAAACCTTCTTTTCAGATGGCCTTTCTACAAAAATTTGATTGTCTTCTATTTTTATTTTCATTTCTTCATTTAATTGTTGTGCTATTTGTCCCTTGGGACCTTTTACTTCAACATAATTATTGTCATTTATTTTTACTTCCACACCATTTGGTATATCTATTGGTTGTAATCCTATTCTTGACATAATTGCACCTCCTATTCCTTCAGAGTAGACTTATTACCAAACGTAACAAACAACCTCTCCACCTATGCCTTCACGTCTAGCTTCTTTATCTGTTTTTATGCCTTTCGATGTTGAAAGGATTGCTATCCCAAGACCTCCAAGTACTCTAGGTATTTCATCTTTTTTAACATAAACCCTTAGGCCTGGTTTAGATATTCTTTTTATTCCACTTATTACTTTCTCGTTATTTTGACCATATTTTAATTCTATTCTAATAACCCCTTGTTTCCCATCCTCTATTACATCAAAGCCTTTTACAAAGCCTTCATCTACTAATATTTGTGCTATTTCTATTTTTATATTAGAGGCAGGAATATCCACAGTATCATGTTTTGCATCATTTCCATTCCTTATTCTAGTTAACATATCTGCAATTGGGTCAGTCATCATATTTAGCTACCTCCTTTCATAAATGCAGTACTACCAGCTGGCTTTTCTAACGCCAGGAATTTGACCTTTATGTGCTAATTCTCTAAAACAAATACGGCATAAACCATATTTTCTTAAATAGCCATGAGGTCTTCCACAAATTTTACATCTATTATACTCTCTAGTACTAAACTTAGCTTTTTTCTTCTGTTTAGCTATCATTGATTTTTTAGCCAAAATTTATTCCCTCCTTTTACTTTTTAAAGGGCATACCCATAAGTTCTAAAAACACCTTTGCTTCTTCATCAGTTTCAGCAGTTGTAACTATGACTATATCCATTCCTCTTACGGATTCTACCATATCATAATCTATCTCTGGAAATATTAGCTGCTCTTTTATACCTAGTGCATAATTACCTCTACCGTCAAAAGATGAATTGTTTAAACCACGGAAGTCTCTAACCCTTGGCAGTGAAATATTCATCAATTTATCTAAAAAATCATACATTTTTTCTCCTCTTAAAGTAACCTTCGTACCAACATTCATTCCTTCACGAAGTTTAAAATTAGCAATAGATTTTTTGGATTTTGTAATAATTGGCTTTTGTCCTACTATAAGTTCCAATTCTTTCACTGCTGCTTCTAAAGTTTTTGGATTTTCTTTAGCTTCTCCAACCCCCATATTTACAACAATTTTTTCTAGTTTTGGAACTTCCATTATATTTTCATATTGAAACCTCTCCATTAATGCTGGTACAACTTCATTTTGATATTTTTCTTTTAATCTGGAAGTCATTCCTATTACCTCCTTTCAATAGTACATTATTTATCTAATATTTCTCCACATTTTTTACATATTCTAACTTTTGAACCATCTTCTAAAAATTTATATCCTACTCTAACACCAACTTTATCTTTATCACAATAATACATAACTTTAGATGCATTTATTGCGCCTTCCATATTCATTATTCCACCTTGTTGAGTTGGCCCTTGAGCTTTCATATGCTTTGTAATCATATTTATTCCTTCAACAATTACTTTGTTTTCTTTTGGTAATACTTTAAGTATTTTCCCTTTTTTACCTTTATCTTTGCCAGAAATAACTATTACAGTATCTCCACTTTTCACATGCATATTTTACACCTCCTCTTATAGTACTTCCGGTGCTAAGGATATTATCCTCATAAAATTACCTCTTCGTAATTCCCTAGTTACGGGGCCAAATATACGGGTTCCTACTGGATTATTATCTTCTTTAAGAATAACAGCTGCATTATCATCAAATTTAATATAAGATCCATCATTTCTTCTTACACCATGTTTTGTCCTTACGATTACAGCTTTTACTATTTCTCCTTTTTTCACAACTCCTCCAGGTGTTGCAGATTTGACGGAACAAACCACTATATCTCCCACATTAGCGTATTTTTTATTAGTGCCGCCCAATACTCTAATTACTAGTAATTCTCTTGCACCTGAATTATCAGCAACTTTTACTCGACTTTCAGTTTGAATCATTAGAATACCTCCTTTCCAGGCATAAGGACTATTTTGCTTTTTCTATTATATTTACAACTCTAAAGTATTTATCTTTACTTAAAGGTCTGGTTTCCATTATTCTAACAATATCACCAGTCCTACATTCATTGTTCTCATCATGTGCTTTGAATCTAGTAGTTTTTCTTATTTGTTTTTTATATAAAGGATGTGTTACAAAAGTCTCTACAGCAACTACTACTGTTTTATCCATTTTATCACTAACAACACGGCCTATTCTTACCTTACGGTTTCCTCTATCCATATGAGGTTAAACCTCCTTTCCTATACCTAATTCTCTTTCTCTCATAATTGTTTTAATACGAGCAATATCTTTTCTCACTGCCTTAATTCTCATAGGATTATCTAGCTGACCTGTGGCCAATTGAAATCTTAAATTAAATAATTCATTTTTTAAATCTAATAATTCTTGATTTAATTCTTGATCAGTCATTTGGCGGATTTCATTAACCTTCATTAGCTTCACCACCCTTTTCATCTCCATCATCACGGGTAACAAATTTTGTTTTAATAGGTAATTTATGTGCTGCCAATCTCATAGCCTCTCTAGCTATTTCTTCTGATACTCCACCCATTTCAAATAATATTCTTCCTGGCTTTACAACTGCTACCCAGTATTCTGGTGAACCTTTACCAGAACCCATACGAGTTTCTGCTGGTTTCTCCGTTACTGGTTTGTCTGGAAACACTTTAATCCAAATATTACCGCCTCTTTTAACATATCTTGTCATAGCACGTCTTGCTGATTCTATTTGATTAGAAGTTATCCAAGCTGGTTCTAAAGCTTGTAGTCCATATTCTCCATAAGTTAATGTATTTCCTCTAGTTGCATTTCCTTTCATTCTTCCTCTATGAACTCTACGATATTTTACTCTTTTTGGCATTAACATTCTACCTTCCTCCTTCCTACAAATATATATAAATTATTCTTGTGAATCTTCCTTTTTGGTTTCCTCATTAGTTTCCGTCTTCTTAGTAGGAAGAATCTCTCCCTTATATATCCAAACTTTTACACCTAATTTCCCATAGGTAGTATTTGCTTCAGCAAATCCATAATCTATATCTGCTCTTAAAGTTTGTAGTGGTATGGTTCCTTCACTATATCCTTCTGTTCTTGCCATATCAGCGCCACCAAGTCTTCCAGATACAGAAGTCTTTATACCTAGAGCTCCTGCTCTTCTAGTTCTTTGAATTGCCTGTTTCATGGCCCTTCTAAAGGATACCCTTCTTTCCAGTTGAGCAGCTATATTTTCTGCTACTAATTGGGCATCTAATTCTGGCACCTTAACTTCTTCCACATTTACAATGACTTTCTTACCAGTCATTTTTTCTAAATCTTTTCTAAGGCTTTCTACTCCAGAACCACCTTTTCCTATAACCATTCCTGGTTTTGCAGTATATACAGAAATCTTGATTCTGTTTGCAAATCTCTCTATTTCAATTTTAGAAATACCAGCAATAAATAATCTTTCTTTTATATGTTTACGGATTTCATAGTCTTCTACTAAATAATCACTAAACTTTTTGTCATCTGCATACCATGTTGAGTCCCAATCTTTGATTATTCCAACTCTTAGTCCGTGTGGGTTTACCTTTTGACCCATTAACTATCCCTCCTTCTCTACTCTCTTTCTTTAACCACGATTCCAATATGACTAGTTCTTTTTATTATTGGATAAGCCATTCCCCTTGCTCTTGGTCTCCATCTTTTCATTTGAGGACCATCATTTGCATAGGCTTCCTTTACATATAAATTATCTCTATCCATATTAAAATTGTTTTCAGCATTAGCAATAGCTGAATTTAAAACTTTTTCTAGTTCTCTAGCACCTTTTTTAGGTGTGAATTTTAGGATTGTTAAAGCTTCATCTACATGCTTTCCTCGAATTTCATCACATATAAAATTAACTTTTAAAGGCGAGATTCTTACATATTTAGCCAAGGCTCTAGCTTCCATCCTATTTCCCTCCTTCATACTCTATATTATTTATTTCAAAGCAGTTGATTTTTCAGTTCTATCCCCATGTCCTCTAAAGGTTCTAGTAGGCACAAATTCACCTAATTTATGCCCTACCATATCTTCAGTAATATAAATTGGCACATGTTTTCTTCCATCATGTACTGCTATGGTATGCCCTACCATTTGGGGAAATATAGTTGAGCGACGAGACCAGGTTTTTATTACCTTTTTTTGATTTTTTTCATTTAATTCATCTATCTTTTTAAGAAGATGGTCATCGCAAAATGGACCTTTTTTAAGAGATCTACCCATTATCTTTCCTCCTTTCAGATAATTGTATAAACTATTTCTTCCTTCTTCTAACTATATATTTATCTGATTTCTTGTTTTTCTTTCTAGTCTTATATCCCAATGTAGGTTTACCCCATGGAGTTAATGGTGAAGGCATACCTATTGGCGTTCTTCCTTCTCCACCACCATGTGGATGGTCTACTGGATTCATAGCACTACCTCTAACATGTGGTCTACGACCTTTATGTCTACTTTTGCCAGCTTTTCCTACTGTTAAGTTTTCATGTTCAATATTACCTACTTGACCTATTGTAGCCCTACAATCTTGTAATACTAGCCTAAATTCTCCTGATGGTAATCTAAGTTGTGCATATTTGCCTTCTTTAGCCATTAATTGAGCTGATGAACCAGCTGATCTAACCATTTGCCCACCTTTACCTGGCTTTAATTCTACATTGTGAACTGTAGTACCTACAGGTATATTTCTCAAAGGTAATGCATTTCCTATTTTAATATCTGCATTCTCTCCTGATTCTATTACATCTCCTACTTTTAATCGATTAGGAGCAAGTATATATCTTTTTTCCCCATCTACATAGTGTATAAGTGCTATATTTGCAGTTCTATTTGGGTCATATTCAATGGCTGCTACTTTTCCTGGTATACCATCTTTGTTTCTTTTAAAATCAATAATTCTATATTTTCTCTTTGCTCCGCCTCCTCTATGACGGGCAGTAATCTTCCCTTGGGCATTTCTTCCACCTGTTTTATTTAAACTTATTAATAATGATTTCTCAGGTTCTTTTTTGGTGATTTCTTCAAATGTAGGGACAGTCATTTGACGAATTGCTGGGGAAGTTGCTTTGTATTTTTTAATACTCATTTATATTCCCTCCTTCAATTGAAACTTTACTACATGCCTTCAAAGAATTCTATTTCGTTGGAGTCTTCAGTTAAAGTAACTATTGCCTTTTTCCAACTAGGTCTTCTTCCAACATGTACTCCCATTCTTTTTTCTTTCCCTAATATATTCATGGTATTTACTTTCTCAACTTTTACATCGAATATGCTTTCTACAGCCTTTTTTATTTCTGATTTATTAGCCTTTTTATCCACTTGGAAAGTATATTTCTTATAGGCCATATCATCCATACTTTCTTCTGTTATTATAGGCTTTATAATTATATCATGTGGATTACGCACTACCTATACACCTCCTCCACTTTTTTAACCGCATCTTTAGTTATTATAAAGGAGTCGAAATTTAAAATATCATAAACGTTTAAAGTGTTTACATTAGTAGTTTGCACATTAGGAATATTTCTTGCAGATTTTATTACATTAATATTGTTTTCATCCATTACTATTAAGGATTTTCTACCTGCCTTAATATTCTCTAATATTTTTACCATTTCCTTAGTCTTTGGTTCTTCTAATTTTAATTCTTCTAATACTATTATTTCCCCATTTAATACTTTAGAGGTTAATGCAGATTTCATAGCAAGTCTTCTAACCTTTTTAGGAACTTTATAGCTATAATCTCTTGGTTTTGGAGCAAATACCACTCCACCGCCTACCCAATGAGGTGCTCTAATACTACCTTGCCTTGCTCTACCTGTACCTTTTTGTCTCCAAGGTTTTCTACCTCCACCTCTTACCTCTGCTCTAGTCTTTGCTGACTGAGTTCCTTGTCTTTTGTTAGCTAATTGGTTTTTAACTACCTCATAAACCGCATGTTCATTTATTTCAATATTGAATATTTCATCATTCAATTCTATCTCCCCAACGGTTTCACCTAATACATTGTAAACATTAACTTTAGGCATACCATATCCTCCTTTCCTCTAAATTATCTATTTATAACAGTTTCCTTTATTGTTAAAAATCCACCTTTTGGCCCTGGAACAGCACCTTTAACTAGTAATAGATTTCTATCTAAATCTACCCTTACAACTTCTAGATTTTGTACTGTAACCCTTTCATTTCCCATTCTTCCATAGCCTTTTTGGCCTTTGTGTACTCTTCCTGGAGTAGCAGCTGCTGATCTGGCACCTGGTGTTCTATGGTGTCTAGAACCGTGAGATTCTCTTCCTCTTGCATGATTATGTCTTTTAATTACACCTTGTGTTCCCTTCCCTTTAGATGTGCCAGTCACATCTATTTTGTCTCCCTGTTCAAATATATCTACTTTTATTTCTTGACCAATTTCAAAATCCTCTACATTATCTACTAAAAATTCTCTAATGAATTTTTTGTACTCTACTCCTACCTTGTCAAAATGACCTTTCATAGGCATATTAACTCTATTTTCTTTTTTGTCTTCAAATCCTACTTGAATTGCATTATACCCATCATTTTCTACAGTTTTTATCTGTATAACTTTTAATGGTCCTGCCTCTATTACTGTTACAGGAACAACAACTCCATTTTCATCAAATATTTGGGTCATTCCTATTTTTTTCCCTAATATATTTTTCATTTCTACACCTCCTATAGTCCTACAGCGGATTACAAAATGTAATCATTCTAAGATATTATAGTTTTATCTCAATATCAACGCCTGCTGGTAAATTCAATTTCATAAGAGCATCTACTGTTTTTTGATTTGGATTTAGGATGTCAATTAATCTTTTATGTGTTCTTTGTTCAAATTGTTCCCTAGAATCCTTGTGCACGTGAACTGCCCTTAATATAGTTATTATTTCTTTCTCTGTGGGTAGTGGTACAGGTCCAGACACCTCTGCCCCAGTTCTCTTTGCAGTTTCTACAATCTTTTGAGCTGATGTATCCAATAGTTCATGGTCATAAGCTTTCAATCTAATTCTAATGTTTTGATCCTTTTTGTTTGACATTTAATTCCCTCCTTCTATCGCATGTTATAATACTACATGCGACATAGAATTGCCGATACACACTTCCTGGTGTGTTGTAATAATTTTTTTATATATGGCTATCGCCATAAGACAATTCCAGTCGCCCAGTTTTCAACCGGACATTCTCAACAAAAATTCCCCCGGCACTCAAGCCTTCAAATAAAAATTAATTTATATGGGAGATGTTTTTAATCTTAAATTTACTTTATCCTTAAAATTACTTAAAGGATTGAGTGCCGGGCAACCTTTTGTATCATCGCAATGTCTAAATTTAAACACTAATATATTTTATAATACTCAGCCAAAAAACTCAAGCCTTTTTTATAAATTTCTACAGTTTAAAATACTTATTATTTAATAATTTCCCATAAAAGCAATATAAAAATCTATATTCATTTTAATACATTTATAATTACATTATTAAAAGAAGGGATAATCCCTTCTTTTAATATATTATAAATTACCCTAAAACCTTAGTTACAACTCCAGCTCCTACTGTTCTTCCACCTTCACGAATTGCAAATCTTAATCCTTCTTCCATTGCTATTGGAGTAATTAATTCTATGGTAAATTTAGCATTGTC
>JAAZMA010000234.1 GCA_012799055.1 Tissierellia bacterium | reverse complement strand
GTAGCAGGGCTAAAAATAATTTAAAGGAATTTTCCCATATAATAAATAAACTTATGGATACAAAAGATAATATGGAAATAAGAGATTTTATTGAATTAGTTTTATTAGAAAGTGGCTATGTTCAGGAATTAGAAAAAGAAAACACCATAGAATCTAGAACTCGTTTAGAAAATATTAACGAATTTCTTTCTGTGGCAGTGGATTTTGACGTAAATAATCCTGATGGGAATTTAGAAGACTTTTTATCTGGAATATCCTTATTATCAGATGTAGATAAAACTGAAGATGTGGACAATTCTGTTACTATGCTAACAGTCCATTCTGCAAAAGGATTGGAATTCCCTGTGGTATTTATGGTAGGTATGGAAGAAGGTTTATTTCCCATATCTAGAGCCTTAGAAAGTGAATCAGAATTGGAAGAAGAAAGAAGACTTTGTTATGTGGCCATAACCAGGGCAGAAAAACTTTTATTTATTACTTATGCCAAGATAAGAACTATTTATGGAAGTGTAAATTATTGTCTTCCTTCTAGGTTTATAGATGAAATGCCAGAGGATTTAATTTCAAAGAATGGAGAAGCAGAAAAATCCAAATTTATTAGAATAAATGAAAGAGAAAATAAAAGGGAACAATTAGTTCAAGTAAGGGATTATACGAAGGAATCAAAAGTTTTCAACAAAAAACCATCTAAGACAAAACCTAAAATAGATGGAAAGGACATAGGTATAGGAACTAAAGTAAAACACGATAAATGGGGCATAGGTATGGTAGTTATGGTAAAAGATAGAGATGATGGGGATAAGGAACTTACCATAGCCTTTGATGATAAGGTAGGTCTTAAAAGACTTTTAGTATCTATAGCTCCTATTGAGATTGTGAGGTGATTTTATGGATAAATTAAAGCGAATGGAAGAATTAATAGAGATTATAGATGATTTAAATTATCACTATTATACATTAGATGAGCCTAAATTAAGTGATAAGGAGTACGATGCATTATATGATGAACTGGTAAAATTAGAGAAGGAAACGGGAATAATCCACTCCTATTCTCCTACCCAAAGAGTAGGGGGAGAAATACTAGATAAATTTGAAAAACACACCCATTTAGGAAGACTTTGGAGTTTAGATAAAAGCCAAAACTATGGAGAATTGAGAAATTGGGATAATAGAGTTAGAAGACTTATTGAAGAATACAATAATACCCATGAAGAAAAATTGCCCCTTCCATCTTATATAGTAGAATATAAATTTGATGGATTAACAATTAATTTAACCTATAGAGATGGGGAATTAGTCCAAGGGGCTACTAGGGGAAATGGTACCATAGGAGAAGCCATACTTCCCCAGATTAAAACCATTAAAACCCTACCTTTAAAAATTAATTATAAAGGTACTATGGAAATACAAGGGGAAGGTTTAATGCCCCTTTCAGCCTTAGAAAAATACAATGAAACAGCAGAAGAACCTTTGAAAAATGCTAGAAATGCAGCAGCAGGGGCCTTGAGAAATTTAGACCCTAAAGTTACAGCAAAAAGAAATTTAATAGCTTATTTCTACAATATAGGCTATATAGAGGGGAAAGAATTTGAAACCCATATGGAAATGCTAGAATTTTTAAAGGAAAACAGACTTCCTGTTTATAATTATGCTGCTAAATGTGATTCCATTGAAGAAGTTATAGAAGAAATAGAGAAAATAGAGAAGGAAAGACATAATAAAGATGTATTAACAGATGGGGCAGTGATTAAAATAAATCATATGAAAACTAGGGAAATTTTAGGCTATACTATGAAATTCCCTCGTTGGGCTATAGCTTATAAATTTGAGGCAGAAGAAACTACAACAAAATTATTGGCAGTACAGTGGAATGTAGGTAGAACTGGTAAAGTAACTCCCAGTGCCATATTAGAACCTGTAGAAATTGCAGGAGCCACTGTTAGACGTGCCACTTTAAATAATTATGATGATATAGAAAGAAAGGGAGTTAGCCTAAATTCTAGAGTATTAATTCGTAGATCCAATGAGGTAATTCCAGAGATAATGGGAGTAGTAGATACAGATGAAAAAACAGAAGAAATTGTGAAACCTACCCATTGTCCAGCTTGTGGTACTGAATTAATTCAAGATGGAGTCCATATATTCTGCCCAAATTCACTAAATTGCAAACCTCAATTGGTTTCTAGAATAGTTCATTTTGCTTCTAGGGACGCTATGAATATAGAAGGTTTAAGTGAAAAAACTGCAGAAAAACTATTTGAAAAATTGGATTTAATGGATGTGGCAGATATTTATGAAATAAAATACGAAGATTTAATGAAATTGGAAGGTTTTAAAGAAAAAAAGACCAATAATCTATTAGATGCCATAGAAAGAAGTAAAGATACTAATTTAACTAGATTTATATACGCCTTAGGTATACCCAATGTGGGATTAAGAACAGCAGGAGATTTAGCTGACCATTTTAAATCTTTAGATGCTATTAGAAATGCTAAATATGAGGAACTTATGACCATACCAGATATAGGTCCTAAAATTGCAGAAAGTATAATAGAATTTTTCCATGATGAACATATAATTCAAGGCATAGAAAAACTATTATTAGAAGGAGTTAACCCTCACCATGAAGAAACTGTAGTAGAGGAATCTATTTTTACAGGGAAAACCATAGTAATTACAGGAACTATAGAATCCTTTACCCGTAAGGAATTAAAGGATATAATAGAAAATATGGGGGGGAAAGTAGCATCCTCTGTAAGTAAAAACACAGACTATGTAGTAGTAGGAGAAAACCCAGGATCAAAATATAATAAAGCAGTAGAACTAGGCATAGAAATAATAGATGAAGATAGATTGAAAAACTTTATACATTAAATATGATTAATATATAAAACCTATACTTTAATAAAAGGTATAGGTTTTTTAATTGGAATTTATTAATACTCTATGTTAATATGTTAAATGTTTTAGTAGATTAAATTATATGGAGTGAGGCCATGATAAAAGGTAAAATTGAAAATACTTTTGCATCATTAGAAAATATTTCTAAAAGTTTTGGTAAAATAAATGCCCTTAATAATGTAAATATAGATATTGAAAAGAATAAGATTACAGCTATAGTAGGGGATAATGGTTCTGGGAAAAGTACTCTTATAAAAATCTTATCTGGCAGCCTAAAACCAGATTCGGGGAATATTTACATAGACGGCGAAAATTATAAATACTTAACTCCAAAATTAGCACATGAAAAAGGCATATCTACTGTGTACCAGGATTTGTCCCTAGATAATTATAGGGATGTTTCAGGGAACATATTTCTTGGAAGGGAACTAACAAAATATGGTTTTATTCTAGATTATGAAAGAATGGAAGATGAGACAGAAACACTGCTTAAAGATTTAGATATTCATATACCTTATTTTAAAACCCCTGTAGGATACCTTTCTGGGGGACAAAGGCAATCTGTAGCCATTGCAAGGGCAATTTTCCAAGGGAAAAATTTAATAATTTTTGATGAGCCTACAGCTGCCATGGGAGTAAAAGAGACAAAGGCCACCAATGAATTAATAAAGTCTTTACCAGACAGGGGATTTACTGTATTAGTAATAAGTCATGATATGCATCAGGTTTTACATTTAGCAGATAGGATTTTTATTATGGAGCATGGTGAAATAATTGACAATGTTTCCAAAACTAATATTACTGTTATGGATTTAATGGAAAGAATAAGCAATGGTTCATAGATTAAAATTTAGAAAGGAGCAATACCTTGGATATTAAATATGACAAAAAAACTAGTGGAATCGAAAAACCCTTTACCCAATTATTTTTATTAGGGGTATTATTTATTCTAATCATATTTTTGTCCATTTATTCCCCGTTTTTTCTCAAATGGAATAATATTCGAAATATACTAGATCATGCTGCATTGCAATTAATAATGGCCATAGGCATGACTTTTGTGATTTC
>JAAZMA010000350.1 GCA_012799055.1 Tissierellia bacterium | reverse complement strand
TATCAATGGGTTGTGGAAGATTAACAATGCATAAGTACACTTATGGCCATTTCTGCAAAATCAGTAATTAAATTTAAACAAGGACGACAAAGGTCGTCCCTGTTTATTTAGTTCCAAATAATCTATCTCCTGCATCTCCTAATCCTGGAACTATATATGCATCTTCATTTAATTTTTCATCTATACTAGCTACAAATATATCCACATCTGGATGAGCATTTTGCACCTTTTCTATTCCTTCTGGTGCTGCTATTAAACAAACTAATTTAATTGAATTGCCACCTCTGTTTTTTAAAAATTGTATTCCTGCTACGGCAGAGCCTCCAGTAGCTAACATTGGGTCTAGTACTATTAAATCTCTTTCTTCTATATCATAGGGCAATTTACAATAATATTCTACTGGTTTTAAGGTTTCTGGATCTCTATAAAGACCTATATGGCCAACTTTGGCTGCTGGTAATATAGAAAGCATTCCATCTACCATACCTAAACCTGCCCTTAATATAGGTATTAGGCCTAGTTTTTTCCCAGATATAATTTGAGATTTAGTCTTTGTCAATGGAGTTTCTATTTCTACTTCTTCCAAATATAAGTCCCTTGTAACCTCATAGGCCATTAACATAGATACTTCCTTCACCAATTCTCTAAATTCTTTGGAACCGGTGTTTTTATCTCTAATAAATGTAAGTTTGTGCTTAATCAGTGGATGGTCTAGTACTACAACTTTTCCCATATTAAAAACTCCTTTCCTAATTAATTTCCTGTGTAATTATATCATATATTAACCTTCAATGTTAGTAATTTTATCAATTCTTCTTTTATGTCTTCCACCTTCAAATTCTGCCTTTAGCCAAGTAGAGATTATTTCAATGGCTAAATCCCTTCCAATGACTCTACCACCAAGGGCAATAATATTTGCATTATTATGTTCTATACTCATTCTAGCAGAGTAAGTATCACTACAAAGGGCACATCTAATGCCTTTTACCTTATTACAAGAAATAGAGATTCCAATTCCAGTACCACATATGGCAATACCCCTATCTACTTCTCCTTCTATTACTCCTTTGGATAACTTTAATCCATAATCAGGATAATCCACAGAATCCAAAGAATTAGTCCCATAGTCTATATACTCTATGGCTTCTTTTTCTAAATACTCCTTAATATACTCCTTTAATTCAAAACCACCATGATCACTAGCTATGCCTATTTTCATTAATATTCTCCTTTCATTAATTTTTCTATTATTTTTTCTAATGCATTATATAATTCATTTTTAGTATTATTATATACATTAATATCTCCACCAAAGGGGTCTACAATATCTTCTTTCACTCCATAAGAAAATTCCTTTAATGTATAAATTTTATCTTTAATAAAATCGAATTTAGAAATTAAAATTTCCTTATGGGAATTTCCCATAGTAAGAATTAAATCTGCCTCTTCCAATAAATCCCTATGGACAATACTTGCCCTGTGATTATTAATATCAATATTGTCTGATTTTAATACCTTAATTGCATTAGTAGAAGGACTTTGTCCATCTAGGGCATATATACCTGCAGATTTCACCTTAATATCTAAGCCCTTTTTTTGGGCCATATCCTGTAAAATCCCTTGAGCCATGGGACTTCTACAAGTATTTCCAGTACACACAAATAAAATATTCACATTATCTCCCCTTATTCCAACAATTTCATATTATAAAGTGTAATAAATAAGCCGCAACATTTCATACATTCCATGTTTTCAAACAAACCCATGAGGGCATTAAATCTTGAAATAAAGTGTTTTTACACTTGTATAATATTTCCTGAAGCTGCCTTATTAAGTCTATTCATAATGGCTTTGCCAATACCAGAGGATTCCACACCTTCTGCTAATATTATATCTATATTTTCCTTATCAAATAATCTAAGGGTATTAAATAAATTGTAGGCTATGGTACTTTTATCTTGCCTACTACCTACAGATATAATTAATCCATTATTATATTTATTTTTAGTTTCTTCTGTGGCCATAATCCCTATTTTTTTGCCATCTTGGGAAAGCTTCCTTATATAATCATTTATAGCTCTAATAATATCCTCCACTTCCCCATTAAATACAATCATATCAGCACGTGGTGCATAATGTCTATATTTTTGTCCTGGAGACAAAGGAGTTTCTCCTTCCTTAATTATACTTAAATCCTCTTGTACATTTGGAATATATTTTTTTAATATCTCTAAGGTTATGCCTCCTGGTCTAAGTATCATTGGTATATTTCCTGACATATCTAATACAGTAGATTCTACTCCTATACCAGTATTTCCACCATCTATTATTAAATTTACCTTTCCATATAAATCTTCAATTACATGGGTAGCAGAGGTGGGACTTGGTTTACCTGAAGTATTAGCACTAGGTGCTGCTAATGGCACCTGACTGTATTCAATTAGTTTAAGAGCAATGGGATTATTTGGCATTCTAATAGCCACTGTATCTAAACCACCAGTAATTATATCTGGAATCAAATTACTCCTTTTAAAAATAATAGTCAAAGGCCCTGGCCAAAATTTATCCATTAAACTTTCCACTTGCTTTGGAATAGCTTCTACCAATGGAAGCACTTGCTCCTTATTTGATACATGTAAAATTAATGGATTGTCTTGTGGTCTTCCCTTGGCTTCAAATATTTTTTTAACAGCCTTTTCATCTAAGCCATTGGCACCAAGTCCATAAACAGTTTCCGTGGGAAAAGCCACCAATCCTCCTGATTTAATAATCTTTGCTCCTTTTTTTAATTCTTCAACTATATTGTTTTCATCAATTTTTATTATTTTTGTTTGAATTTTGTCCATACTTACCCTTCTTTTTAATGTTTTTCTTATTCTATTATACATTATTCTAGAATAATTTAAAAAAATATTTTCTATTTATTAATTATTTATTAATTATTAACTATTTTTATATTACCCTTATTATTTATTGATATAAGTTATTGGAAGTCATATTTTATTAATGCTACACTTGTATTACATTTATAAAAATTAAAAGGAGGATGCTAATGAGACCAAAAATTATGGAAGAAGTAGAAGCCTTAAGAGGTATAAACTCTGTGGCTATTAAGGAAGCCCATGAAGCGGGAAGAAAAGTTGTAGGTCAGTACTGTGTATTTTCTCCACAAGAAATTGCCTTAGCAGCAGATGCCATATCAGTATCCCTTTGTGGAACTACACAGGAACCAATTGAAGAGGCAGAAAAAGAATTACCGAGAAATTTATGTCCCTTAATAAAATCTAGCTATGGATTTGCAATTACAGATAAATGCCCATATTTTTATTTTTCCGATGTATTATTGGCAGAAACCACCTGTGATGGTAAGAAAAAAATGTATGAATTAATGGGTAAACTTAAACCTATGCATGTAATGAATTTACCCCAAACCTCTAAAGGTGAAGATGCATTAGAAATGTGGAAAAATGAAATGGTAAAGTTTAAGGAGTTTTTAGAAAAAGAATTAGATGTGGAAATTACAGATGAAAAATTAAAAGATGCAATTAAATTAATGAACAAAGAAAGAGATGTTCAAAAAAGACTTCATAAATTAAATGCCCATAAACCTGCACCTTTAACTGGTATGGATTTAATGTTAGCTCAGTGGCTAAAAGGATTTAATATAGATAAAGAAGCTGGAATAGAATTATTAGAAAGATTAATAGATGAAGTAGAAGAAAGAATGGAAAAAGGCATATATGCCTTTGATGAAAATGCACCTAGAATTCTTCTTACAGGTACTCCCATAGGTTCTGGTTCAGAAAAAGTACTTAAAATTTTAGAAGAATCTGGTGCCTCAGTAGTTGCATTGGAAAACTGTACTGGATATAAAGGTTTAGATATTATGGTAGATGAGGACAAAGACCCTATTACAGCCTTAGCTGAAAAATATCTATCTACACCATGTTCCTGTATGACTCCTAATAATGACAGATTAGATTTAATAAAAAGATTAGCAGAAGAATATCAGGTTGATGGAGTAGTGGATTTAACATGGCAGGCTTGTCATACTTATAATGTTGAATCCTTTACTGTAAGAAATTTTGTTAGAGATGAATTAGGACTACCATTTTTACAAATAGAAACAGATTATTCTGATTCTGATATAGGCCAAATTAAAGTTAGAGTAGAAGCTTTCTTAGAAACCATACCTACTCCAGCTAAGGCCTAAGGTATAATGTTTAAGGATGTGATTTTTTGATAAGTATTGGTATAGATATAGGCTCAGTAGCAGCAAAAGCTGCCGCCTTTAATGGAGAAAAAATTATAGCAACAGCAATTTCTCCAACAGGTTGGAGTCCTAAGGAAGTAGGAGAGAAACTTTTAAAGGAAATACTAGAAAAAACTAATACTACAAAAGAAAATATTAAAACCATAATAGGGACAGGATATGGCAGAGTATCCCTTCCCTTTATAAATAAAGCAGTAACAGAAATATCTTGTCATGGAAAAGGTGCCTTTTATTTAGACCCAGAAATTAGAACTGTTATAGATATAGGAGGCCAAGACAGTAAAGTAATTAAACTAAATTCCCATGGTCAAGTTGTAGATTTTTTAATGAATGATAAATGTGCAGCAGGCACAGGTCGTTTCCTCCAAGTTATGGCCAATGCCTTAGCAGTAGATGTAGGAGAGCTTTCAGATTTAGCCACAGGTGTGGAGCCTGCTAATATTAGCTCCATGTGTACTGTATTTGCTGAATCAGAAGTAGTATCTTTAGTAGCAGAAGGTACCTCAAAGGAAGCCATAGCCTCAGGACTACTCCATTCTGTATGTAATAAAACCTATTCCCTAGCTAGTAGAGTGGGAGTAGAAAATAAAGTTTTTTTCTCTGGTGGAGTTTCTAGAAATAAATTAATGGGGGATTTGCTTAGTGAAAAATTAGGTATAGAAGTAATATCCTCTAAAGAAAGCCCTTATTTAGGCGCCATTGGTGCTGCCATAATTGGCTGGTAGACAGGGGACGGAAGACAGGAAACCGTCCCCTGTCTTATTCCATATAAAAAATTGTTCTTAATATTGCTCCTTTAGAATAATAATTAGTATAAGGTAAGGGGTGGAATTATGTTCAATATTGGAACAATAACAATATATGGATTTATAGTAGGAATAATAGGCACTGGATTAGGTGGCTTAATTTCTTTGTTTATAAAGGAAACCAATAGAGTTTTAAGTTTTTTATTAGGCTTAACAGGTGGATTTATGTTATTTATTGTAACATTTCATCTACTGCCAGAAGCTTTTATTCTAGGAGGATTAATTACTGCTATTATAGGAATAATACTAGGAATATTATTAGTTATAATAGTAGAAAACAGTATTCATAAAAAAGCAGAAAACTCCATTATGAAAACTTCAATACTTTTAGGCATTAGTATAGCTGTACATAATTTTCCTGAAGGCTTAGCACTTGGTTCTAGTTTATTAACCATTTCAGATTTTGGTTCTATATTAGCTTTGGCAATGTTACTTCACAATATTCCAGAGGGTATATCTATGGCAATCCCCATGAAAATTAATAAAACAGCTCCTTTTAAAATACTATTACTTACCATTTTAACAGGCATACCCACTGGTATAGGTGCTTTTATAGGAGCTTATGTGGGAATGATTTCCCATGTGTTTATATCACTATGTCTATCCTTTGCTGGTGGTACCATGATATATATAATCTGCGACGAAATAATTCCTAATGCAAAAACCCTTTATTCTGGAAGGGATTCCTCTTTAGGAATTGTATTAGGATTTGTTATTGGAATAGTTTTATATTTATAGAGCAAGTGGAAAAGCCCAACAACTTGTATTCACAAAAAAGAGATAGAGTTTGTAAACTATCTCTTTTTATATTTAAAAAACAGTATGGATGAATTTACCATACTGTTTTTGGTTTAATTACTTATATTTTAACAGCTTTCTTATTTTATCCTACATGTTTTAATTTTTCTGCTTGGTCAGAAGTGATTAGGCTATCTATCATCTCATCAATGTCTCCATCTAGGAAGTTTTCTAATCTATGGGTAGTTACATTTATTCTATGGTCTGTAACTCTTCCTTGAGGGAAATTATAGGTTCTTATTCTTTCAGACCTATCTCCAGTACCTACTTGAGATCTTCTTTCTTCGGCTATTTCATTATGCTGTTCAGACTGAATTTTATCATATAATCTAGTTTTTAAAATTTTCATTGCCTTATCCCTATTTTTATGTTGGGATTTTTCATCTTGACAGGATACTACCATTCCTGTAGGTAAATGGGTTATTCTAACTGCTGAATCAGTGGTATTTACAGATTGACCACCATTACCTGAAGATCTAAATACATCTATTCTAATATCACTAGGGTTTATTTCCACATCAATATCTTCTGCTTCTGGTAATACTGCTACTGTAGCTGTGGAAGTATGAATTCTACCACTGGATTCTGTAGTAGGTACTCTTTGAACTCTATGGACTCCTGATTCATATTTTAACCTACTATAGGCACCTTTACCATTTATCATAAAAATAACTTCTTTAAATCCACCTATGCCTTGATCACTAGTACTCATAATTTCAGTCTTCCAACCTTTGCTTTCTGCATACATGGAGTACATTCTAAACAAATCACCTGCAAATAGCCCTGCCTCATCTCCACCGGCACCTGCTCTAATTTCCACAATAACATTTTTATGATCATTTGGATCCTTTGGAAGTAATAGTATTTTTAGTTCTTCTTCTAATTTTTCTATTAATTCTTCGTATTCTGCTACCTCACTTTTTAATAATTCCTTCATTTCATCATCTAATTTTTCTTTTAACATTTCCTTATCTTCTTCTAGTATTTTTTGAGCCTTAGTATATTCTCTATATTTAAATACTATGGGCTCCACTTCTGCATGTTCCTTAACTAATTTTTGCCATTCTTCAATATTATTTATTATTTCAGGATCAATTATTTTCTGGCTTAATTCTTTATATTTGTTTTCCAAAAATGACAATTTATCTAGCATATTTTTACCTCCCTTCTAAAATCTCTCAATCTATCTATAAAATATAAATTTATAATTCCTCTATATATTATAACATAGGCAATTGATAATTGACAATTAAAACAACAAAGCTCCTGCTGTTCCTGCAATTATTATGCCCAAAATAGGATGTAATTTTTTAAATGTTATTAAATAAAATATAATTATTCCAATTATTATACTCTTAATACTAGTTAAAGCATCTATGGCTACAGTTATAGCTGCAGATGCAACTAAGCCTAGTATAACTGGCCTTATTCCCATAAAGGCCCAATCTACATAGGGTGAATCTCTAAATTTAGATAAGAAATGGGCTATAATTAATATTATAACAAAGGATGGCAAAACCACAGCGGTAGTTGCAGCTATAGAACCTAAAACCCCTGCTACTTTATAGCCTAAAAATGTAGCTGAATTAATGGCTATAGGTCCTGGTGTCATTTCTACTACAGCTAAAATATCTATAAATTCCGTTACTGTAAGCCAACCATGGACCTCTATTATTTCTTTTTTTATTAAAGGCAACATGGCATAGCCCCCACCAAAACTAAAAGCTCCAATTTTTAAAAATGAGATAAAAAGTTTAATTAGATTCATAGGCGATTCTCCTTACTTTTAAAATATCCAATGGATCCAAGGGCAGCTGTAAGTATTATATATATAGGACTTATATCTAATAATAGTATAGCTAAAATTGTAAGCCCAGATATTACCATATGAATAGATTTAATCTCCATATGCTTAGCCATTTTATATACCGCTGAAAATATTAGTGCAGCTACTGCTGGCCTTATGCCTAAAAAGACTTTTTCTATTAAAGGATTCTGTCTATATTGCCAGAAAAACTTTACAATCAACAAAATAATTGTAAAAGAAGGAAGAATGGTCCCCAGTGTACAAATTAACGAACCCTTAACCCCTGCCATTTTATATCCTACATAGGTACTAGTATTAATAGCTACTGGTCCTGGTGTAGCCTCTGCTATGGCCAATATATCCATAAATTCATCTTCTGTAATCCATTCATGGATCTCTACTACTTCCCTTTGAATTAAAGGTAACATAGCGTATCCACCACCAATGGTAAAGGCTCCTATTTTAAAAAATGTCATAAATAGTTTAAACATCAGTTCCATTGAAAAACAACACTCCTTCCCTCTTATTTTATTCCAAGAACTACTCTATCTAAGCCCTGAAGATCCTTTAATATTTTTATATTGTTAAAGTCTTCCTGTAATAAAATATTTGATACCGCCTTTCCCTGATCCCAACCAATTTCAAATATTAATAATCCATTATCCTTTAAATATTTTCTAGATTGAGGAATGATTTTTCTATAAAAATCTAGCCCATCCTCCCCACCATCTAGGGCTGCCACTGGTTCAAAATCCCTAACTTCTTTTTGAAGATTTTTTATTTCTTCACTGGGAATATATGGAGGATTTGAGACTATTATATGAAATTTTTCATCTATTCCAGAAAATAAATCTCCCCTATATAGTTTTACATTTTCTAATTTAAATTTATTCATATTAATATTTGCCACTTTTAAGGCAATATCCGAATTATCCACTCCAAAGGCCTGAACTTGCCTTTTATAATGAGCTATAGACAAGACTATGGCACCACTGCCAAAGCCTAAGTCTAATAATTTGACTTCCCTATTTCCATAATTTGTATCTATATATTTTAGTATATACTCCACTAAGATTTCTGTATCTGGTCTTGGAATTAATACTCCTTCTTCTATATAGAAATTTAATCCCATAAATTCCTTTTCCTTTAGGATATATTGAATTGGATAGCCTGTAGCCCTTTTTTCCATGATTTTCAAAAACTCATCTTCAACTGCTTTATCCACTTTTTCTTTACCATGGGTATATATATATATTCTATTTACATTTAATAAGGATTCTAATACCATAGTTGCTTCTAATACTGGATTTCCGTATTCTCTGTTTTTTATCATATCTACGCCAGTTTTAAGCAATTGATTTATTTCCACAAATCTTCCTCCTTATTATCTGTTATAACTGCTTCTAAGGCTATTATGGCTGTTTCTATTTGACCCTCATCTGGTTCTTTTACTGTGGCAATTTTTTGTAAGAACAATCCTGGATAAGAAAGATAATAAGCAAAAGCTGAATTACTTTTACCTATTAATCTATTTATTTCATAAGAAATTCCCGCAATTATTGGTAACATTAGTATTCTAATTAAAAATCTTTGTAATGGATTGGGCCATCCAAAAAAGGATAATACAAAAATACTCACTATCATTACCATAAATAAAAAGCTAGTGCCACATCTAGGATGGAGTATGGGATATTTTTTAACATTTTCCACAGTTAATTCATCCCCATTTTCATAACAATGAATTGTTTTGTGTTCTGCACCATGATATTCAAATACTCTATCTACATCGTCCATCTTAGAAATAGCTATTACATATATGAGAAATATACTTATTCTAATTAGACCTTCTATTATATTAAATACAAAAGGAGATTCCACCTTGTTTTTAAACAAATTAGTAAAAAAGGAAGGTAATAAAATAAATAAGCCTATGGTCAATAATAGGGATAAAGCTAAGGTAATAATTATTTCTACAGTATCAGCTTTATCTTTAAATACTTTCTCTAAGAAATACTCTTTCTCTTCCTCTTCTTCTATTTCTTCTTCAAAAAATTCAGCTGAATACATTAGGGAATTAATCCCCAATAACATAGACTCAATTAAGCCCACTACACCTCTAATAAAAGGTAGGGCAAAAAATTTATATCTCATACCTAAAGTATTTAATTCTTCATTTTTTACTACTATTTCTCCATTGGGTTTTCTAACTGCAATGGCCACATCTTTTGGCCCTCTCATCATTATTCCTTCTATTAATGCCTGACCACCTATAGTAGTCATATGTTTGGGGACTCTATTTATATCTTTAATTTTCATATACCCAACCCCCCTCTTTTTAATAAAATAAAGGTTAGTGCCTTAGCTACTAACCTATTTTGTACAGAAACTAATCCATGCCATATTTTTTCTTGAATTTTTCAACACGACCACCACGTTCAGTAAATTTTTGACGTCCTGTATAAAAAGGATGACATTCTGAACAAATTTCTACTCGTAGTTCCTCTTTTGTGGAGCCGGTTTTAAAAGTATTTCCACAGGCACAACGAACTGTAGCTTCATAATATTTTGGATGAATTCCCTTTTTCATTCCTTTCACCTCTCTTTGTTGCCAATATATAAAGACATATTATTTCATACAATTTGACCAATTAATTATAGCACAATATATATTATATTTCAACTACAACCAAATTTTATTTCTCATTTCTTCAATAAAAATTTCATTGGTTTTATTTAACATTAAATTATCAATTAATGTTTCTGTTACATCTTGTGTAGGAGCATTGCCTAAGGCTTTTCTAATACCCCATATGGTTTCTAATTCTTTTTGAGTTAATAATAATTCTTCACGTCTAGTGCCAGATTTATTTATATCTATTGCTGGGAATATTCTTTTTTCAGATAATTTTCTATCTAAATGAATTTCCATATTGCCTGTACCTTTAAATTCTTCAAATATAACTTCATCCATTCTACTACCAGTATCTACTAAAGCAGTGGCTAAAATAGTTAAACTGCCACCTTCTTCTAGATTTCTAGCTGCACCGAAAAACCTTTTAGGTTTATGTAATGCACCTGGGTCTAAGCCACCAGATAAGGTTCTACCTGTTGCAGGAATAGTTAAATTATAAGCCCTTGCAAGACGAGTTATACTATCTAATAACACTACTACATCTTTTCCATGCTCAACTAATCTTTTAGCTCTTTCTAAAACTATTTCTGCTACTTTAGTGTGGTGATTAGGTAATTCGTCAAAAGTAGAGTATACCACATCTCCTTTTACAGATCTTTGCATATCTGTTACTTCCTCTGGTCTTTCATCAATTAAAAGAACTATTATCTCAATCTCTGGATGGTTTTCCGAAATGGAATTGGCAATATTTTTAAGAAGAGTGGTCTTGCCTGCCTTTGGTGGAGATACTATCATTCCCCTTTGTCCCTTTCCAATAGGTGCTACTAAGTCAATAATTCTTGTAGAAAGATTGTTTGGAACTGTTTCTAATACAAGTCTTTCCCTTGGATATATGGGAGTTAATGTGTCAAAATCCGGTCTATCTAGAGAAGTTTCTGGATTTAATCCATTAACATACTTTACATATAATAAGGCCTTATACTTTTCCCCAGATTTAGGGGATCTAGTAATTCCAAATACTTTATCTCCTGTTTTTAGTCTAAACCGTCTAATTTGAGAAGGAGATACATATATATCGTTATCCCCTGATAAATAATTATCACGTCTTAAAAAGCCATAACCATCTTGATGAACCTCTAATATTCCCTCTGCACCGTTGATATTATCCATCTGCTCTATTTCTTCGCTAACTTTATCTGGCAATTTATCCATATCAATGTCTTCAATATCTAATTCAATTATATTATCTCTTTTAGGAACTTCTTCTTTTTCTTCATTTTCTTCAGTAATAGCATTTTCCATAATTAAATCTATTAGTTCGTCCTTCCTATAGGTTGTAATAGATTTAATTCCCATGGCTTTTGCTATAACTCGTAAGTCTTGTAATTTTTTCTTCCGCAAAATACTTGAATCCAAAATTTCACCTCCAAAATATTTAAAACGCCTCAACACTTGGGAATAATCATTAGGATATGATAATAGATGGGTTTGTCATGTCAATAATATCATTATAATATTTAATAGTCAAACAATTATTTTGCATATTTAGGTTTTTTATCCATCCTATGTATGGCTTCTATATATCTAACAGTACCAGTTTCTCCCCTCATTACAAGAGAATAGGTCTTAGCCATATTGTTTTCATAATAAACTACTCCCTTTAGTAATTCCCCATTGGAAACTCCTGTAGCTGTAAAAACTACTTCTTTTCCCTTAGCCAAATCTTCTATATAAAGTGTTTTATTTATATCTATAAGTCCCATTTCTTTACATCTATTCTCTTCATCTTTATTCATTGGATATAGTCTACCTTGAAATTCTCCTCCTAGACATTTTAATGCAGCTGCTGAAATTACACCTTCTGGTGCACCACCTATGCCCATTAAAACATCCACACCTGAATCGGGAAAACAGGTAGCAATAGCTGCTGCTATATCTCCATCGGGAAATAATTTTATTCTAGCCCCAGTATCTCTTACCCTTTTTATTAACTCCTCATGTCTAGGTCTGTCTAGTATAGTTACTGTAATATCTTTTATATTCTTATTTAATCCTTGAGATAAATTTTTTAAATTTTTCTCTACTGGATAATCTAGGCTTACACATTTAGCCCCCTTTGGTCCTACTGCAATTTTATCCATATACATATCTGGTGCATTAAGTAAACATCCCTTAGGTGCTACAGCTACTACAGAAATAGCACCAGAAATCCCTTTTGCTACAGCAGTAGTCCCATCTAGTGGATCTACTGCTATATCTAATTTTACAGAATCCTTTGTAGCTTTACCTATTTGTTCACCTATATATAGCATTGGTGCTTGGTCCATTTCCCCTTCACCAATAACCACAGTTCCATTTATATCTAAGGTATCAAACATACGCCTCATAGCGTCAACAGCTGCCTTATCAGCTTTTATTTTATCCCCTCTACCTAAATGTCTAGCAGCAGAAAGAGCTGCAGCTTCTGTAACACGAACTAGATTTATGGCTAAATTTCTATCCATGGTATACCCCCTTTTATTTAATGCACAATTAGTAGTTTACAATGCATAATTATTTGGGCCTTAAATAGCTTAAATATCTGAACCTGGTAAATATCTGTAAATATCTGAACCTGGCACTAACTTACTAACTTATTATAAATATCCAGCCCTGGTAAATACCTAAATCTGGCACTAATATACTAATTTATTATGCCCATTAAAGCTCCTTCAACAATTACAACTCAGGATAATAAAAGTAATTCACAATATTATCATCCTGAGACAGACAGAATAAGCCTACATCTAAAGAATCTAATTCACAATTTAAAATTGGCCAAAGCCTAACTATGTTTTTTAAGTAATTCCTTTAATATATCATTTTTGTCTAGTCTGTGTCGGGCTTCTATAAATCTTATGGTGCCAGTTTTAGACCTCATGACTACTGAATGGGTTTGGGCCATATTGTCCCCATAATATACTACACCTTTTAATAAATCTCCATCAGAAATTCCCGTAGCTGCAAAGAATATATCATTTCCTTTAGCTAAATCGTCCATAGTAAGCACTTTTTCTAATTTGTCCTCTGTCCATCCCATTCCACTACAGCGAACCTTTTCCTTATCAGACATGGGATATAATTTCCCTTGAAAATCTCCCCCCATACATTTTAGTGCTGCAGCTGCAATAACACCTTCTGGTGCTCCACCTATACCCATTAAAATATCTACACCTGTATCGGGAAATGCAGTTGCAATGGCAGCGGCCACATCTCCTTCTCCAAATAATTTAATTCTAGCACCAGCACGTCTTACTTCTTCAATTATCTCATCATGTCTTTCCCTATCTTGAATAATAACTGTTAAATCAGAAATATCCTTATTTAGTGCTTCTGCTACAGCCACTAAGTTTTCCTTTACTGGTTTGTCTATATCTACTTTCCCAGCTGCCTTAGGCCCTACTGCTATTTTTTTCATATAAGTATCTGGTGCATTAAGTAAACATCCCCTAGGGGCCATGGCAATAACAGAAATAGCATTTGGTAATCCTTTGGCAACTAAACTAGTACCATCTAAAGGGTCTACTGCAATATCAGCCTTTATATCCATTCCCCTACCTATTTCTTCACCAATATAAAGCATTGGGGCTTCATCTAATTCCCCTTCTCCTATAACTACCTTTCCTCTAGTATTTACTAGATTAAAAGAAGCTCTCATTCCATCTACTGCCGCCTGATCTGCACCTACAGCATCACCTCTACCCATATATCTTCCTGAGGCTAAGGCAGCAATTTCTGTAACTCTAACTAAAGATAAAGCTAAATCCCTATCCATTATTCATCTCTCCTTTTTTTCAATACACGACTTTTTCAATGTACAACTTTTAAAAATGCACTAGATAAAGACATAAGTCATAAACAGGAAATCCAAAAACACCATTTCGGTTCCCTGCTTAAATTCACAATTATTTGGGTCTATCTTTAGGGTCTAAGATTATTATAGCCGAATTTTTCGAAATCAACAATTTTTTTGTTTAAAAGTATAATATTATAAACAAAAGCTGTTAATAATCTAACAGCTTTTGTTTTCTTAAAAATTTATTTAGATTGTTCCCAATCCTTTAAAAATTTTTCTATACCTATATCTGTTAATGGGTGAGCTAACATTTGACGAAATACATTATA
>JAAZMA010000134.1 GCA_012799055.1 Tissierellia bacterium | reverse complement strand
TAATAAATTCCAATCTACTTTAATATTAGAGGTGTCTATTCCCACAATTCCAAATTCTTCTCCCTTTAATATATCTAAATATAAATTTGCAGTGTGTAACATAGTTTTAGTAGGAATACATCCCCAATTTAAACATACTCCACCTAATTTTTCCTTTTCTACAACTGCCACTTTTCCCCCTAATTGGGCTGCCTTTATGGCAGCCACATAACCTCCAGGGCCTCCCCCTAAAACAATTAAATCGTATTTATTCATATTATCACCTTAACTTTCTAGGATTTTAGTAGAAGAATCTCTGGATCACTTAATAGTTGAGACAATAGATTTAAAAATCTAGCCCCACTGGCTCCATCAATTATTCTATGGTCATAGGATAAAGATAAAGGTAGTACATGGGCAATTACAATTTCATCATCCTTTACAATAGGTTTTTTCACTATACGGCCAATACCTAAAATAGCCGAATCTGGATAATTTATAATGGGGATACCATATAGCCCACCAATGGAACCATAATTTGTTACACTAAAAGTACTTCCTTTTAATTCATGAATTTGGATTTCATTATCCTTAGCCCTAGTACTTAAATCTTCTATTTCCCTAGCAATATCTACAACACTTTTCCTATCTGCATCTCTAATAACTGGTACCATTAATCCTCTATCAGTATCTGTAGCCACTCCTATATGATAAAAATATTTTAGAATTAATTCCTGATTTTCTTCATCAAAACTTGAATTAAATTCAGGATATTCTTTCAATACTTTTACTACTGCTTTTATAATGAAAGGTAAATAGGTTAGTTTAATATCTTCATCTAATAATTTCTCCTTGTGTTTATTTCTAAATTCCACCAATTGAGAAATATCAATTTCATCCATGGCAGTGGTATGGGGTATTGTAAATCTTGATTTAGACATTTGTTCTGCAATGGTTTTTCTTATTCTTGTAAGAGGAATTCTTTCTATATTCCCTTCCATAGGTATTTCCTTTTTAGTTTCTATTGACAATTCCTTAGTCTCTACTGAAACCTTAGCCATTTCTTCCTTAGCTTTTCTAATATCTTCCTTCATTACCCTGCCATTGGGGCCAGTGCCTTTAACTTTTGTAATATCCACTCCTAAATCCTTAGCCATTTGTCTTGCAACAGGTGTTGCTAATACTTTCTTTTTTATTGACTTTTCTGAAACTGTAATCTGTCCCTCTGTACTTGCTGGTATTTCTTCAGAAGAAGCTATTACTTCTCCTACTACTCCAGCAGTTTCCTCTTCTATAACTTCTGCCTTTCCTTCTAATTCTTCATTAATGGTATCCTCCTCTAAAGAATCCCCTATAGTATCTATAATAATAAATACATCTCCAACATTAACAGTATCTCCCTCTTCAAATTTTAATTCTAATACTTTGCCAGTTCTAGGAGAAGGGATTTCAGTAGTAACCTTGTCAGTTTCAATTTCTACTATGGATTCACCTTCTTCAATATTATCTCCTTCCTCAACTAACCATTTCATAATACTACCTTCATGAATACCCTCACCTATATCTGGAAAACGAAATTCAAATTTCATTTATCTCACCTCTAATTAATATTTCACTAAATCTTCTATGGTTTTAGCTATTCTTTCTGGAGACGGAATATAATGTTTTTCTCCCCTAGGCAATGGGAATATGGTGTCAAATCCAGTTATTCTAGTTGGAGGAGCTTCCAAATATAAGAAAGCCTTTTCATTAACAAGAGCCACAATTTCTCCTCCCACTCCTAAAGTTTTAGGAGCTTCGTGAACTATAATAATCCTTCCAGTTTTCTTAACTGAATCTATAATAGTATCCCTATCTATTGGAGATATGGTTCTTAAGTCTATAATTTCAGGATTTATACCCTTAGACTTAACCATCTCACCTGCTTTTTGCACATCTCTAACCATGGCACCCCAGGTTACAATAGTAATATCTTCCCCTTCTTCTATAATTTTCGCCTTTCCTATAGGCAGAACATAGGCCTCTTCAGGAACTTCCTGTCTAAAGGCTCTATAAATACGTTTAGGTTCTAAAAACAAAACTGGATCTGGATCTCTAATAGCTGCTATTAAAAGCCCTTTAGTATCATAGGGAGTCGATGGAATTACAACCTTTAATCCTGGTATATGAGCATATAAAGCTTCTGTACTTTCTGAATGATGTTCCAAAGCCCTAATTCCTCCACCATAGGGTGCACGAATAACCATTGGAAGAGTATAGCGGCCTCTACTACGATTTCTCATTCTGGCAACATGACTAATTATTTGATTAAAAGCAGGATAGGAAAAGCCCATAAACTGTAATTCTACAACTGGCTTCAAACCATTTATCGCCATGCCTACAGCTGTACCTACTATGGCAGATTCTGCTAAAGGCGTGTCAAAAGCCCTAATCTTTCCAAACTTTTCTTGTAGTCCAACTGTTGCCCTAAATACCCCACCTTCTAGGCCAACATCTTCACCATAGACTACTACAGTTTTATCATTTTCCATTTCATTCATTAAAGCCTGATTAACAGCTTCAACTATATTTAATTTATTAGCCATATTATTTACCTCCTTCTAAAAAATCTTTATACTCTTGTAATTGTTCCTCTAAATGTGGAGGCATAGTTTCATAATGATATTTAAAAATATCCTCAATTTCTGTATCAGATTTATTTTCAATTTCTTCGAAAGTAAACATTACTTCTTTTTCTAATTCTCTTTTCATATTTTCTTCTTCCTCTTCAGATAAAAGCCCCTTATGATGTAAATACTTTTTGAATCTTAATATGGGATCTTTCTTTTTCCATTCTTCAACTTCACTATCGTCTCTGTAAATTGTTGGATCATCTGAAGTGGTATGGGCACCTAAACGATAGGTATAAGCCTCAATTAAAGTAGGTCCTTCACCATTTCTTGCCCTATCTATGGCCTCTTTTGTAGCAGAATACATGGCAAATACATCATTCCCATCTACTAATATACCTGGCATTCCATAGGCAATGGCCTTTTGAGCTAAAGTTTTACTAGCTGTTTGCTCCCTTCGGGGAACTGAAATAGCATATTGATTGTTTTGAATTATAAAAACAACTGGCACATTAAAAACAGCAGCAAAATTTAATGCCTCATGAAAATCCCCGTGGGAGGTTCCTCCATCGCCCACATAGGTTACAACTACATTGTTTTCCCCTTTAATATTATTAGCCATACCTATTCCTACTGCATGCTGATATTGGGAAGCAATAGGTACTGAAATAGGTAAAACCTTTACATTCTCAGGCATATGACTTCCCCATTCATTGCCATACCAATATAGATAAATATTTTTTAGTGGTACCCCTTTTATTAACCAAGCACCTAATTCCCTAAAAGCAGGAACTAGCCAATCTTCCTTATCCATAGCATAAGCACTGCCAACTTGAGCAGCTTCCTGTCCTATATTTGGTGCATATGTGAGCATTCGTCCTTGCCTTTGATAGGATAGTGCCTTTTCATCTATAATTCGTGAATACCACATGGTTCTGTATAGATACAATAGTTCCTCCTCTGAAAATGAAGGTAGTTCTTCTTCATTTATGATTTTTCCATCTATGTCTAAAATTCTAAAATGTTCTTCTAATAGATTATAATTTTCAAATCGCATATTTAAAACCTCCT
>JAAZMA010000021.1 GCA_012799055.1 Tissierellia bacterium | reverse complement strand
TGGTGAAATCAATATGGTCTCCATTTCTATATCCACCACAAATAAGAACAGTATTTATATCTTCATTTGCTAACATCATATCCTTAGCTACTTTCATAGCTGTTATATTGGTACAACATCTTTGTTGCAAATCAAAAGCAAATGCATTGTAAGCGCCTATTTTTTCCTGAATATAAATAGCTGATGTAGTTAGTGGATATTCCTTCCACTCTTCTCCAATTGAAATTATCATATCAATAGACATAGGATCTATATTATGTGTATCAATTAAATCTTTAGCAGCCCTATAACCCATCTCCTCAGTTCCATCATTTGGCCCAGGTATAGGTTTCTTATTAATTCCTAACTTTTCTATTACTGCTTCCTCTGCCCACTCACCTTTAGTGGCTTCACTTATTTCTTTAGCAGTCATATAATTATCTGGTATATAAATACCTAGTCCTGCTATTCCTACATGGTCTTTCATTTTTATTCCTCCTTAAATTATTTTCACTATAAATATAATGCAATCTTTATGCCAAGTTTTAAAAAAGCTTAAACCCCTATATTTAAACATAAAAATAAAGGATAACAAGATAAAGTTATCCTTTATTCGTAACATTATTATACAATTGTCTATTTTTATTACATATAGTCCTCGTCTTCAATATTGTATTCTTCCATTTTTCTATATAAAGTGGCCCTTTGAATATTAAGTTTTTCTGCAGCTTTAGTTTTATTGCCCTTGGCTTCCCTTAATATTTCTATTATTAAATCCTTTTCTACAGTTTCTACAATTCTTCTAAGTCCTACTTGGCCTTTTCTATAATCTTTTTCTATGGAATCTCTAAATATATATTTAGGAATATCATCTATGGTAATATTAACACCTTCGGCACTAACTGCCATTCGTTCTGTAACATTTCTAAGTTCTCGTACATTTCCAGGCCAATCATATTTACATAATCTATTTATAACATTTTTAGTTGTCTTTCTAAACATTCCTGTTTCCTTATAAAATTCCCCTAAGAACTTGTCCATTAAAATAGGTATATCTTCCTTCCTTTCTCTTAGGGGAGGTACCTCTAATGTTAATACATTAAGTCTATAATAAAGGTCTTCCCTAAAAGTACCATCTTCAACCATTTTTTCTAAGTCTTTATTAGTGGCACATATAACTCTTGCATCTACTTTTATAGGACTATCTCCACCTATTCTAAGTACTTCTTTTTCTTGTAAAACTCTCAATAATTTTACCTGCATAGAATAAGACATATCTCCTATTTCATCTAAAAATATAGTACCTCCTTGAGCTAATTCAAATTTACCTATATTCCCGCCTTTTTTAGCTCCTGTAAAAGCTCCTTCTTCATAGCCAAATAATTCTGCCTCAAATAAATTTTCTGGTATAGCAGAACAATTTAAAGTTACAAAGGGGCCATCGGCCCTTTGACTTTCATTGTGTATAGAGTGGGCAAATAATTCTTTCCCTGTTCCACTTTCTCCTAGTATTACCACATTGGAATTTACCTTAGCTATTTTCTTGACTTTAGATTTAGCAATATTTATTTCATTAGATGTACCATATATATGGTCTAAATTGTATTTTGTAGTATTAATCTTTGCTAGCTCATTTTTATACAAAACTAATTCTTTATTTATTTCAATATATTTTTCAGCAATATCTCTTGCTTGTTCTTCAGTCTCAACTAATAACATTCCAAATCCACCTATGACTTCTCCTTCTTCGTCAAAAATAGGAATTCTATGTACTATTGCTGGTTTGTTTCCTGGGAAAATATGTCTTTCTGCAATACTAGCCCTTTTAGATTTTAATGTTTCTGGAAATTTAGATGTAGGGTTTACATCTGTCACTAGTTTTCCTATTACATCTTCTTTTTTTAATTTTAAAAAATCTAAAAAAGCATCATTCATATAAATAATATTTGCATCTTTGTCCAATATATCTATAGATATGGGTAAGGTACCAAATACATTATGACAAAAAGATTTAAAATCTGCACTTTGTAAAAAAGAGGTCATTTATATCACCTTGCTTTTACGATTTTATTTAATTATATCATAACTTTCAGAAAATAATAGG
>JAAZMA010000056.1 GCA_012799055.1 Tissierellia bacterium | reverse complement strand
GGAATTATATGAAAAACTATCGTTTTGATACTAAAACCATCCATGGAGGTATTAATAAAAAAAATCCAGAAAATGCACTAAATCCACCAATATTTCAAACTTCTACTTTTACATTTAATAATATAGAACATGTGGAAAAAGTCATGTCCTTTGAATCAGATGACTATGTATATACTCGGGGAAACAATCCTACACTAAGATTATTTGAAAATAGAATGGCAGAACTAGAGTATGGAAAGGGGGCAGTGGCTTTTTCATCAGGGATGGCTGCCATTAGTTCAGTTTTGTTTTCATTTTTAAAACCTAAGGACAATGTAATAGTTCATAAAACCCTATATGGTTCCAGTTATAGTGTAGTAACTAAACTTTTACCTGAATACAATGTGGACCATAAAATTATAGACCTTACAAATATCGAAGAATTGGAAAAAGCCATAGATGAAAACACCAAATTAGTTTATTTTGAAAGTCCATCTAATCCAGATTTGTCTATTATTAATATTAAAAAAATATCCCAAATAGCCCATGAAAAAAACATTAAAGTTGTAGTAGACAATACCTTCGCCTCCCCATATTTTCAAAATCCATTATTATTGGGAGCTGATGTAGTAGTCCATAGTGCCACTAAATATATTTGTGGCCATGGAGATGTAGTTGGAGGAGTTGCCATATCTCAAAACAATGACTATATTCAAAGTTTAAAATTTGAATACATGTGTGAATTTGGTGGGGTAATGAGCCCCTTTGATGCTTGGCTTCTTTTAAGAGGATTGAAAACTTTAGGAATTAGAATGAGACAACATGAAGAAAATGCCATGGCAGTAGCTAAATACTTGGAAAATCATCCAAAAGTTAAAAAAGTAAACTATCCAGGCTTAGAAAGCTTTAAAGGACACAATATAGCTAAGGAGCAAATGAATGGATTTGGAGCTATGATTAGTTTTGAATTAGATGGGGATTTAAAAGATGCTATAAAATTTGTAGAAAGTGTCAAACTAGCCCAATTAGCCGTAAGTTTAGGAGACTGCGAAACTTTAATAGAATTACCAGCTGCTATGACTCATAGAGGATATCCAAGGGAGAAACTTGAAGAATTTGGACTAACAGAAACTATGATAAGAATTTCCGTAGGCATAGAGGACAAATTAGATATAATAGAGGATTTAGATCAAGCTTTTAAATGTATCTAAATTTTTTAGAGGCAGGGAGAATGGTTCAAGACTTTAATATAGTCAAAATTCTCATTTTTATTAGTCTTGAACTGTCTCCCTGTTTTACTAAATTTTAGCTCTTCTATATGGATAAGGCCATTCTATATCTTCATTTAATTTTTTACTAGCTTCCAGTGGCCAATAGGGATTTCTTAAAAGTTCCCTTCCTAAAAATATAAAATCTGCCCTATTATTTTTAAGTATTTCTTCTGCCATTTCTGCCTCTGTAATTAATCCTCCAGCTATAACGGGTAAACCAGTCCCTGCTTTAATTATTTCTGCAAAGGGAACTTGGTACCCTGGATACACATCTATATTAGCAGGAACTACTGCTCCAGAACTTACATCTATTAAATCTATGCCTTCATCCTTTACTAGATTAATAATATCCACTAAATCCTCTGGATGATTACCTTCCTCTACATAATCCTCAGCTGAAACCCTTAGAATTATAGCCTTATTACTTGGCCATACAGTTTTAATTTCCCT
>JAAZMA010000143.1 GCA_012799055.1 Tissierellia bacterium | reverse complement strand
TACTCAAGTGGCTGAAGAGGCTCCCCTGCTAAGGGAGTAGGTCCTTTCATAGGGGCGCGAGGGTTCAAATCCCTCCTTCTCCGCCACAGTGGGGGCCTTTAGCTCAGTCGGTTAGAGCGCCCGGCTCATAACCGGTAGGTCCGGGGTTCGAGTCCCTGAAGGCCCACCATGCCCAGATAGCTCAGTAGGTAGAGCAGGGGACTGAAAATCCCCGTGTCGGTGGTTCGATTCCGCCTCTGGGCACCAGATTCATGGGGCAATAAAGGGGTGTAGTTCAGCGGTAGAACGTCGGTCTCCAAAACCGAATGCCGTGGGTTCGAGTCCTGCCACCCCTGCCAATTTAGAGGTGAGAGGTTAGAACTTGGAATTTAAAGTTTGATTAATTAGATTTCCATATTACGATACACAATTGTGAATTGAAATATGGGCTTGTAGCTCAGGTGGTTAGAGCGCACGCCTGATAAGCGTGAGGTCGGTGGTTCGAGTCCACCCAGGCCCACCATTATGATCTAATATAATAAATGACAGTAAATTAATTCAAAAGCAATGAGAACCAAATTTGTACAACTAAAGGGAGTGGACAAATTTGAGTTTCGAAACTGTATAGGGGCCTTTAGCTCAGTCGGTTAGAGCGCCCGGCTCATAACCGGTAGGTCCGGGGTTCGAGTCCCTGAAGGCCCACCAACCATTAAAATAAAAACAGTAGACTTTTATGCTAAGGTCTACTGTTTTTATTTTAAGATATATTATTTTAAAACATATAAAACCAAATCTTTTATAATATTTTTTACGTTTTTCATTATTAACTTTTTTTCAACTTTTAAAAGTATGAAATTATTTGGAACCATGTATTGAGACAGATCTTTTAAATCATTATTTATGGGAAATTCACCTTTATTAATAAATAAACATTTTTTTGTAGGTGTAATTAATCCTTCTCTTATGTTTAAATCAATTGTTAAGGAAGTTTCATTTTGCCATTTTAAATTGAAATTCTCATCATAATGAATAATATCTATCTTCTTATTTAATGGACTTGTACTACACACAATAGTTAAAATATCTTCCTTAATTCTTATATCTAAAATTTCAATATATAATATATCCTTGTCCATATTTATACTTAGGCTTTTAATGTCTTTCAAGACATCTAAAATTCTTAGGACTTCCAATAAATAAAACAAATCCTCATAATTATGTTTTAATATATTTTTTTTGTAATTGTCATTTTGTGTTTTAGTATATTGAAAATAAAAATTAATACAATCTTTACCTGAATATTCATCACTTCTATATATACCTAGACTTTCTTCTACAGTTTTAAGCTTCATATTGTCCAATTCTAAATAGGATTCATTATTCCTTATTTCTCTATATATATCAAAACTATTTATATTCATTAATTTACTCTTTATATTATAATGTTTCATTCTACTTTGAATAAATGGCAAATCAAAATTATCCCCATTATAACTAACGATTAAATCAAAGTTTGAGATTTGATTATTCAAATTATTTAGTATCTCCTTTTCTTCATTTAAATTATTAGCAAAAAACTGCACTAAATTCCAATTATGAGTATTTTTATCATAATAGACTAGTCCAATTAAATAAACTTGATTATATTTTCTACTAAAACCTGTAGTTTCTATATCTAAAAAACAAAGATTTTTTGCTGAAAAATACTTAGATATTTTTAAATTAGTTTCTATAGTGTAATTATAAATTTCCATAGGGTATATCCTGCCCCTTTCTTATGATATAATATATCTACTGTTTATTTTAAATTATATAGTTATTTTTTAAATTTATCAAATAGAAGGGGGATGTAAAATGAAGATGAATTTAAATAAAACTAGATATTTATCATCTAGAAATTTAGTATTTGGGAATAAGGGCATGGTAGCAACTACAGTGCCTTTAGCTGCCGAGGCAGGATTAGAAATCTTAAAAAATGGTGGGAATGCCATAGATGCTGCTATTGCTACAGCAGCTACCTTAACTGTGGTAGAACCAACATCTAATGGTATAGGTGGAGATGCTTTCGCAATTATTTGGTATGAGGGCAAACTATATGGATTAAATGCCAGTGGTCCATCCTCTTCTAATATAAATATAAATAAAGTTAAAAATTTAGGTTTTAATCATATGCCTAAATATGGTTTCTTGCCTGTAAATGTACCAGGACAGCCTTATGGTTGGAAGGAAATGATTAATAGATTTGGAAATCTTACTCTTAGAAAAGTTTTAGAACCTGCAATTAATTATGCTATGGATGGTTACCCTGTATCTACTACAGTTTCTGAAAACTGGGAATTAGCCTTTGAAAATTATAAAAAAGAGTTAAAAGGTTCTGAGTTTAAAGAGTGGTTTAATACTTTTACAATAGATGGAAAAGCACCGAAACCTGGTCAAGTATGGAAATCGGAAAATATGGCTAATTCTTTAAAGGAATTAGCAGATTCAGAATGTCTTTCATTTTATGAAGGGGATATTGCAGATAAAATCCATAGATTTTCTAAGGAATATGGTGGTTTTATTTCCAAGGAGGATTTAAAAAATTATAAGCCAGAATGGGTAGAGCCTATAAAGGCTAATTATAGAGGATATGATATATGGGAATTGCCACCTAATAATCATGGTCTTGTAGTGCTTCTAGCTTTGAAAATATTAAATAATTTACCAATGATAGATAACAATCTTGATTCATATCATTATATGATTGAGGCTATGAAATTAGCCTATGTAGATGGACTTAAATATATTACAGATTTTAGAAAAATGGGGATTAGCATAGAGGAATTATTATCTGATGAATATACACTTAGTAGAAGTAAACTAATAGAAGATAATGCAATAATGCCGAAATACGGTGCACCTAATACTGGCGGTACTGTATATTTATCTACTGCTGATAAAGATGGAAATATGGTTAGCTATATTCAAAGTAATTTTATGGGATTTGGTTCTGGATTAGTAGTACCAGGTACGGGAATAGCACTTCACAATAGGGGATATACATTTTCACTTAATGAAGATGAATACAATAGGCTAGAGCCAAATAAAAAAACTTATCATACTATTATTCCAGGTTTTATAACTAAGGATAATGAGCCAATAGGACCTTTTGGAGTTATGGGTGCCTATATGCAACCTCAAGGGCATTTACAAACTGTAGTAAATATGATAGATTTTAATCTTAATCCTCAAGAAGCATTGGATAAATACAGATGGCAATGGATTAAAGATAAAAAAATATTAGTAGAAGAAGAATTTCCTGAAGATATTGCAAATTACTTAATTGACAAAGGGCATGAAATCAAATATTCTACAGATACAGCAAGTTTTGGTAGAGGACAAATCATAATAAATCATAATAATATATATATAGGTGGAACGGAAAAAAGAGCAGATGGACATATTGCTGTATGGTAATATGTTGAAAGGAGATTAAAGATGGATGAAAATAGCAAAAAATTAACTGATGAAGAAATAAAGGAAAAACTATTGAAATCCCATGAAAGACAATTAGCATTATTTTATAGAACAGCACAATCTGATGTGATTACCTCTTGCTTTTTAGTAGAGGAAATTATTGAGGAAAAGAATATTTATGGATTGATAAAAAATCAAGAGGAAAAGGATATTTTAGCTAATTCATATAATAAATTAATAAAATCTTTTAATAGACATAATAAATTTATGGATAATGAAGAAATAGAAAATGAAGTAAAACAATTACTAGATATAAGAAAAGAACTATACATTTTATTTAGTGCTATAAATAGCTATGAAGTAGAAATTTCCTATGTATCAGAACAAATAAATTACTATATGATGAGATTATCTGCCAGGGATATGTACAAAAATCAGGAAATAGGCTATAGAGAAATAAAAGATATAATAAATGTTATAGAAGAAGAACTAAATAATAGTATTTCAGAATACAATACATTTATTGAAACAGTATCTCAAATATTAGGAATACTTCCATTTAGAATGACTAAATTTAAATATTTTAGTATTATAGAATCTACCCTTAAGAGAAATCTTAAACATTATTCTATTAGTTATGTAGAAGAGGAAATAACTAATAATAAATTAATTTTTGACAGTTCCCTTATGGGGGATTATGGTATACTATTTGACCATTGCTTTGCTGATATACAAAAATTTAAAAATATTGATTTTAAAGAAAAATCCTACGGGGAATTAGAAAACATATTATCCAATATAGATGCATTATGGGATGAAATAAGTAGTATACGTGGATTTATTTATCTTTTAGGGATTCTTACAAATAAATTAATAAGCATATATTTAATTAAAAATAAAATAGAATTAGATTTACTAAGTAATAATATTTTTGATATTTGGTTGAAATATCAAGAAAACCACAGTGAAGAACTATTAGAAGAACTAATACTCAAAAACCGTATAGAATTTGATAATATAGAATCTAAATTCCAACAAGAAAGAGAATATTTAGAAAAAATAGATGAAGAAGCAAAGGAAATAGATGAAAATATTAATAGAGAAATAGAGGCGGAAATGCTATCTAATATGAAAATATTTAAATATATTAGTGATGATGATTTTAATAAATATGAAGTATTATTTCCTGAAAACAATAAAATAATAACAAAAGATTATTTGGAACAATTAATTGATAGTTTAATAAGATATATAAATAGAAGTATATCAGGTATGGGAAATATAGAAAGAAAAATAAGAATGAGAAGACTATTGGCTTCTTTAGTCCTTCCTTTTGAGAATTCTGAAGAGTTCATAGAATATATAAATTATTCTTTAGATGAGAGGGTAGTTAGTAAAGAAGAGATTTTATTTACAATTGATGCATTATATTATTTGTTCATTGAAAGTAAAGAAGAAGTAAAAGAAGGGCAAGAATTATAGCCCTTTTTTTATTGTTATAATTTATATCCCTTTTGGCAATAATAAATTAATGTGAGATTGGAGGGATATAATGAACAAAACAATAGGTATTCCCAGAGGTATGTTTTATTATGATTATTATATATTATGGGAAGAATTTTTCAAAAACCTAAATACTAAGGTAGTAATTTCCCCTAAGACAAATAAGGATATTTTAAATAGAGGTATTTCTACTTGTGTAGATGAAGCCTGTTTACCTGTAAAGGTTTTTCATGGTCATGTAGACTATTTAAAGGACAAAGTAGATTATATTTTTATACCAAAATTTATTAGTCTATATAAAAGAGAATATTGTTGTCCAAAACATTTAGGCTTACCTGATATGGTAAAACATAGTATAGAGGATTTACCAGAAATTATTGAACCCATAATAAATTTAAGAAACACTAACAAAACTTTTAAAAAAGCTGTATTAGAGACAGGTGAATATTTTTTAAATAGTAAGAAAGATATATTAAAAGCTTATGATTTAGCTTATGGAAAATGGAATGAATTTAACAAATTAATGTGTTTAGACTTAATTAATATTAATGAAATAGGCTTAGAATGGAATGGTAAGCAAAAATTAAAACCCTGTGTTGAAGAGAATTACAATAAAACAATTCTTCTATTAGGTCATACTTATAATATATATGATAATTATATTAATATGAATATAGGCAAAAAGTTAATTGACAATAATATTAAAATTATAACTGTAGAAATGGTAGAAGAAATTATATCAAGGCATTATGCCAACACATTGCCAAAGCGAATGTTTTGGACTCAAGGGCAAAAAATAGTAGGTTCTACTTTTTCGTTAATAGATAGAAAAGCCATTGATGGGATTATATATATTTCTGCCTTTGGTTGTGGTTTAGATTCTGTATTATTAGAATTAGTTGAGAGGAAAGCTAAGGATAACAATTTGCCTTTTACATTAATTACCATAGACGAGCAAACAGGGGAAGCAGGTGTAAATACTAGATTAGAGGCTTTTTTAGATATGTTGGACTGGAGGGAAAAAAATGAAGATAACATTTCCACATATGGGTAATGTTTATATAGCTGGAAAGGCTTTTTTTGAAGAATTAGGTCAGGAAGTAATTCCACCTCCTATATGTAACAGGCGAACATTAGAATTAGGTACAAAATACTCTTCAGAAACCATATGTTTACCTTTAAAAATCACAGTAGGAAATTTTATAGAAAGCATAGAAAAAGGAGCAGATACAATATTATTAACTGGTAGTTGTGGACCTTGTCGCTTTGGGTATTACTCAATTTTGGAAGGTAATATACTTAAGGATTTAGGTTATGATGTTGAGTTCATAGTGTTTGACCCTATTGGAGAAGGTTGGAAACCTTTAAGAGATAATTTACTAAGAACATTTAAACTTTCTAAAACTAAGGATTTAATTTTTGCAGGAAAAATTGGTTGGGAATTAATTAAAAAAGCAGATTATATTACAGAATTGTCAAATGAAAAGAGAGCCTATGCTGTAAATAGTAAAGAAGTAGATTATATAATAGATAATTATTTTAATTCTATATATAATACCTTTGGTGAAAGAGAAATGATGGATTTAATGAACACTACCATAAAAAAATTAAATCAAATAAAATTAAAGGAAAGTTTTAACCCTATTAGAATTGGGATAATTGGAGAAATATATACAATAATAGAGCCTTTTGTAAATTTAGAAATAGAAAGAAAGCTTGGTCATATGGGAGTATTAGTTGAAAAGTCTCTTACTCCAACTAAATGGGTAGAACATCATGTGGTTAAATTTCCCTTTGGCTCTAAAACGGAAAATGAAAAATACAAATTAGCTAAACCTTATTTAAAGACCTTAGTTGGAGGACACGGAAGGGAAACTGTAGGTTCAGCCATATATTATGCCAATAGGGGATTTGATGGAGTAATTCAATTATTACCATTAAATTGTATGCCAGAAATTGTTGCAAAGAGTATAATTACTAGTGTATCTAGAGATTTGGATTTTCCCGTTATGACTTTAGTATTAGATGAGATGACTGGCGAAGCTGGTTTTATAACTAGATTAGAAGCTTTTGTAGATTTATTGGAAAGAAGAAGGGAGGAAATATTAATTGGATAAATATTATATGGGAGTAGATTTAGGTTCTGTAAGCACTAATTTTGTTTTAGTAGATGAGAACAATAATTTACATTATAAAAAGTATATGAGAACTCAAGGAAAGCCAATAGACATACTAAAAATAGGCATAGGAGATATTGAAAGGGAAATTGGTGAAGGGAATATACTTGGAGTAGGAGTTACTGGAAGTGGCAGATATTTGGCAGATATAATAATAGGATCAGATATAGTAAAAAATGAGATTACTTCTCATGCTGTGGCAGCATTGGATTTTATTCCAGAAGTAAGAACCATTATAGAAATTGGGGGGCAAGATTCTAAAATAATTATTCTTAGGGATAGAATTGTAGTGGATTTTGCTATGAATACAGTATGTGCAGCTGGGACTGGTTCTTTTTTAGATAGGCAAGCTATACGACTGGGAGTAAAGATTGAAGATTTTGGAGAACTGGCTATAAAATCTCAAAATTCAGTAAGAATTGCAGGAAGATGTGCAGTTTTTGCCGAATCAGATATGATACACAAACAGCAATTGGGACATAATCAATCTGATATAGCAAAAGGTCTTTGTGAAGCATTAGTAAGAAACTATTTAAATAATGTGGGAAAGGGCAAAGATATACAATCTCCAATTATATTTCAAGGGGGAGTAGCAGCAAATATAGGAATTAAAAAAGCTTTTGAGGAATTTTTAGGAAAAGAAATATTTGTTCCAGAAAATTATGATGTAATGGGGGCCATTGGAGTAGCCATACTGGCAAAAGAAGAGGTTAAAAAGAAAGGTAGGACCAATTTTAAAGGTACTTCAATTCATAAAATAGACTATATGGTAAATGGTTTTGAATGTAATGGCTGTTCTAATGTATGCGAAATAATTGAAATTAAAGAAGATGGCAAAATCCTTGCTAGATATGGGGATAAATGTGGAAAATGGAGTAATATAAAAGAAAATGAAGATTCCAAATTGGCATAGTTTTAAAGATATGATATAAAGGCTATTTAGATGGCCTTTTTTCTATGCTATAATATAATTAGAATAATCAAACAAGGAGGAGACAATGTATAAGAAAAGCATTATTAATGGTTTTAAAAAGGGTTTAGATACTTTATGGAAACTAGGTAAAATTATAATACCTGTCTATTTTTTTGTTACTTTTTTACACTATACTCCAATATTATATAAGCTTTCAAATTTTTTTGAACCAGCTATGAAAATTCTTGGTCTACCTGGGGAAGCT
>JAAZMA010000124.1 GCA_012799055.1 Tissierellia bacterium | reverse complement strand
TTAAAAATTTAAACTGGAGTTTTAAAAAAATTCGTCCCTAATTTATTGGGACGAGAAATCTCTCTATTATCCTATATTTGGATTATAGTTTAAACTTAAGATTTTGTCAATAAAGCTAATTATAATAATGCCTATTCCTTATTGTAAAATGTATTAATTTTTATCACAAAATAATTGTATATTATTTTTAAAGTGGCAATAAAAGGAATTGATAAGATCATCCCCATAATGCCAAAAATACCCCCACCAATAACTAAGGCTAATAATATAGTTACTGGATGTATACCTGTGCTTTTTCCTATGATTTTTGGTGCTAATACATTATTTTCTACCCATTGAATCCCTAGAAATAATACTCCTACCCAAAGAGCCTTAATAGGACTGTATAAAAATGCAAAAAACACTGCAGGCAAAAAACCTAAAAATGGGCCTAAATAAGGTATAATATCTGCTACTCCTGTAATTAATCCTATAATTAAAGCAAAATCCACTTTAAATAATAATAATAATATGGTAGTGGCAATGCCTACATATAGAGCTAATAATAATCTTCCTCTAATAAATTGGCCTAATGCTTTATCAATTTCCAAAATTAAGCCTTTAACATCTTTCCTATAACTTTTTGGAATCATTAAATAAATTTTTTCTTTAAAATATTTTCCATCTCTAATAAAATAAAAAGTCAATATAGGTATTAACACTAAACTTATTATTTTAGAAAAAGTAAATATTATCCCTTCAATAAATTTAGATATACTTGTACTTATGGTGTTTTCTAGTCTCTCCACATTGCTTATTATAATTTCATCTAAACCTTGAAACACATTAGGCATATTATCTATACTTTCATAATATTTTATGTATATATTGTCTATGGTTTGGGAAATACTATGAAAATAATTAGGCAATAATTTTAGTAGACTTCTAATTTCTTTTCCTGTTTTAGGCACTATTATAAAAGATAGTATAAGAATTATCCCTAAAACTATAGCATAAATAAATAATACTGCAATTCCCCTTTTCATTTTATATCTCTCTAAATAATTTACAATGGGATTAATTAAATAGGCTAGTACCATAGATATAATAATAGTATAAATCATGTCAGTAATAATATTATATTTTCTAGACAATAAATAAAATAAATATATAAAAAGAAATCCTATTACAATTGGTAATATCTTTCTCTTATTTATTTTAATTTTTTTGTTTTCTGGAATATATTTATTTCCAATATTGATTAAATAATAAATGAGAAGGATTATAAATAAAAGAACTACAATTATTAAAGCCTTTATCATATTCAAATTATTCATTGTATAAATAGGCAGCTTTTTGCTGCCTATCCCCAAATAGAATTTATTCCATTTTTTAAACTATATCTAGCACGATTTATATTTTTCATAATCCTTCGTTTTTGTAGTGGCCCTAATTTTGCACCGAAAAACATTCCTAAAGAGGCACCTAATAAAGTACCAAAAAGGGCTCCATTTTTAAAACCATTGTTATTCATTGTATCCTCTCCTTTATTTTTGTTATTATTATTTTAACACTTACCATATTTTTAATTCTTTTACTTTTTAACAAAAATATATTATTTTACCATTTTAAAAGGAGAGGTACAAAAACTTAAAATTCTACTATTTCATGATGGTCATGAGGATCTTCTGTTGGATCAAAATCTTCTAAACCTTCTATAGTAATATTGTTCTTCTTAGAATAATCTAATAGTGCAGATTTTATAGCCTGCTCAGCCAAAACTGAACAATGCATTTTAATTGGGGGTAGTCCATCTAAAGCCTCTGCCACTGCTTTATTAGTTATTTCCATAGCTTCCTTTATGGTCTTTCCCTTAATTAATTCAGTTGCCATACTAGAAGATGCTATTGCTGAACCACATCCAAAAGTTTTAAATTTAACATCTACTATGGTATCGTCCTCTATTTTTAAATACATTTTCATTATATCACCACATTTTGGATTTCCCACTTCTCCAATACCATCTGCATTTTCTATTTCTCCAACGTTTCTTGGATTTCTAAAATGTTCCATTACTTTTTCTGAATACATTTATTTTTCCTCCTTTACTCTTTCATATAATGGGGACATGGCCCTAAGTCTTGCCACTATTTCTACTAATTTTTCTACAACAAAATCCACCTCATCCTCTGTGTTGAAATCCCCTAATGAAAGTCTTAAAGAACCATGGGCTATTTCATGAGGCAATCCAATAGCCAGAAGTACATGGGATGGATCTAATGTTCCTGATGTACATGCTGAACCACTAGATGCTGCAATTCCTTCCATGTCTAAGCTAAGTAATAGTGATTCTCCTTCAATAAATTCAAAAGATAAATTAACATTTCCAGGTAGCCTTTTAGTAGGATGTCCGTTTAATTTAACATGGTCAATATTGTCAAATATTTTTTTTATTAAACTATCTCTTAATTTAATCAGTTTTCTATTATTTTCATCTAAATTTTCATAAGCTAGTTCAATGGCTTTTCCCATACCTACTATCCCAGGAACATTCTCTGTACCTGCTCTACGATTTCTTTCCTGAGCACCTCCAGATATAAGTGGATCTATTTTAACTCCACGTCTAATATATAGTGCACCTATTCCCTTAGGTCCATAAAATTTATGAGCAGCCATAGATAATAAATCAATATTTAACTCTTCCACATCTATATTAATATGACCAATAGCTTGGACTGCATCAGTATGAAAGTATATATTTTTTTCCTTAGCAATTTCCCCTATTTCCTTAATAGGTTGAATAGTTCCTATTTCATTATTAGCAAACATTATAGAAATCAAAATAGTTTCATCTGTTATAGATTTTTTAAGTTGATTTAAATCAATAATCCCATATTCATCTACATCTAAATATGTTACCTCAAATCCTTGCTTTTCTAAATATTCACAGGTATGAAGTACACCATGATGTTCTATTTTAGTAGTTATAATATGATTACCTTTATCTCGATTTCTATATGCAATGCCCTTTAAAGCCCAATTGTCCGCCTCTGAACCACCAGCAGTAAAAAATATTTCCTTTGGATTGGCGCCTATTGCCTTTCCTATCTTTTCTCTGGCTTCTTCTACTGCTACTTTTGAATGACTTCCTAAAGAATATATACTTGAAGGATTACCATACATTTCGGAAAAATATGGCAACATTTCTTCTAATACTTCACTTTTCACTGGGGTTGTGGCAGCATTGTCCATATATATTAGTTTTTTCATATCCATCCTCCTAATTTTACACTTCTATGCTTTTATCAAGCATATCTTGTAATGTAATTGAATCTACAACTTCATCTATACTCTCTTTAATTTTAATCCATACAAATTTTGTTATACAATTTTCTTCCTTTTCACATTCATAATCCTCTTCTATAATACAATCTGCCGGGGCCAAATTACCTTCTAATACTCGTAAAACATTGCCTACAGTAATTTCATTAGGTGGCATAGCTAACATATACCCACCTTGTGCCCCTCTAACACTTTTTAAAAGTCCTTCTCTTCTCAATTGGGATACTAATTGCTCTAAATAATTTTCCGAAAGATTTTCCTTATCAGCAATTTGCTTTAAAGGAACAGGACCTTCTCCGTAATGTATAGCTAACTGATACATTGCTTTCAGGCCATATCTTCCTCTTGTGGACAATCTCATTTAACCACCTCTTTAATCCCAACCAATTCAGTTGGTATTCTTATATAAGTATATTATACCCAAGTGTTTTTGTCAACATTCAAAAATTAAATTTAAAAATAAAAAAGAAGAGCTTTCACTCTTCTTAATCATCCCAAATAATATCATTAAATTGAGGTGGAAAAAAATCAGGAAATGGATAATAATCAAATTCATCGCAAACACTTTCTGGACTAAACTCTTCACAAGGATCTGGTTCTGGGCAATAACCAAAGGTTGGAACTAATAATTGAACTTTACCTACTACTTTTATTATAATAAATGTGCCTACTGCAAAACTTAATATATTTTCCGTACGAATTGGCTTACCTATTATTGAAGAACTAGTTTCAACTACAATTTTAAACTCAAATTCATCTCTAGCATCAGGAATAAATAAAACAATATCCTTTAATATATCAGGCAAAAATCTTTCTATTGTTTTTTCAGATTTGGTTTTTATTTCATAGGGTATTCTAAGAGTAAATCTTACCCTTTTAAAATTTGCTCTATTTTCAATATCTGTAATCACTAAAGTATTAGGTACTATAAATCCTGGCTTAAACTTTATACTTTTATAAGGATTCCCATCTAAATCAACTTCTACTTTAGGAAAACACTTTCGTTGTTGGCAGCTACAAAAAACCTTATCTACTATTAAACAATCTTTTTCAAATTTACGAAATATTTCAGCTACCATATTATCCATATTTATTTCAGTGATATTTATTTCACTCCCTTTTATTTAATAAATATACTCTTGCTTACATATTATGAAATATAGACAGTTATGTGCTATTATTAAATATGTCTTATTTAAAAGGGGGTAGTTAAATGAACAAAGAATTAATCATTAATTCAAAAGGAGAATTTTTCTTCTTTGAGATGGATGAATGGAAAAAAATTAATTATACTAAATATAATCATAAGTATATTTCAACAGAAGCCTTATCCTTATTAAAGGATAAGGTGTTGACATTCACTACTACTATAGACAATAAAAATAATATACATCTTATTGTATTAACCCTCTCTGGCAAATTACTTTACTATCTATATCAACAAGACAAATGGTCAAATGCTTTAATTGCAAATTTTGATACTAAGTACAATATCTATAAAAATATGAATATTATATTAGATAATGACAATGTAAATATTATCTACAGCTATTCCAATTTAATAAATACCAATTTATGGACTATTCAACATACATTGTATAAGAAAAAAACCTGGGGAAAATATAATATTATCTCCTTCTTAGGCCATAAGTCTAATCTATATTTCAATATAGATAAAGATTCCTTTGGCACAATCCATTTATTATATAACAATATCCAAAATAATAATCTTCAAATAAATTATACTTTCTATAATCCCTTTGCAAAACTCTGGAAT
>JAAZMA010000076.1 GCA_012799055.1 Tissierellia bacterium | reverse complement strand
TTATAAGGTTTCACTTCAATTCCTCTATGATTTGAGCTTATAATTCCATAAATATGATAATCCTCTATTTTATTATCTCTAATATCCCACATTGAATACCTCCTATATATCTTTCATACTTAGTGATATTCTACTCCTTTCCACATCCACATCAAGTATTTTTACCTTCACTATATCCCCCACTTTCACAATTTCCTTTGGATGTTTTACAAATCTATTGGATAAATGAGAAATATGAACTAGTCCATCTTGTTTTACTCCTATATCGACAAAAGCTCCAAAATCCACTACATTTCTAACAGTGCCTGTTAAAACCATGTCTTTTTTTAAATCATCTATTTCCAGCACATCGGTTCTAAAAATTGGTTTTGGCATTTCATCCCTAGGGTCCCTCCCTGGTTTTTCTAATTCCTCAATAATATCTTTTAATGTAAGTATTCCTATTTCTAGTTCTTTAGAAAGCTCTTCTACTTTCTTTTCCTTAATATCCATATCTAATAATTTTTCAGCTATTTCGTAAGACTCAGGATGTACTCCTGTATTGTCCAGTGGATTAGTTCCTTCAGGAATTCTTAAAAAACCTGCACATTGAACAAAAGTTTTCTCCCCTAAGCCTTTTACATGTAATAGTTCATCTCTAGATTTAAATTTCCCTATTTCATTTCGATATTCCACTAGATTTGTAGCCACTCTTTTAGATATGCCAGATACATATTTAAGTAAAGAAGGACTTGCAGTATTTAAATCTACTCCCACTGTATTTACACAATCTTCTACTACAGCTGTTAAAGCTTCATTTAATTTTCCTTGATTTAAATCGTGTTGATATTGCCCCACACCAATATGTTTTGGGTCAATCTTTACCAATTCTGCCAAAGGGTCTTGAAGTCTTCTAGCTATAGATATGGCACCTCTAATAGACACATCTAAATCTGGAAATTCTTCTTGCCCTACTTCCGATGCAGAATAAACACTAGCCCCTGCTTCAGATACTATAATATAGGATACCTTTTGGGGAATCTCTTTTAGCATTTCAGCCACTACCATTTCTGTTTCTCTAGAGGCAGTTCCATTCCCAATGGCTATTATGTCTACATCATATTCCTGAATTAATTTTGCCAATTCCCTCTTAGTTTCCTCAATCTTGTTTTGTGGTTCCGTTGGATATACTGTAGTATATACTAGTAATTTGCCAGTATCATCTACTACTGCTACTTTGCAACCTGTCCTAAATCCTGGGTCTATGCCCATTACCACTTTTCCCTTTATAGGTGGCTGCATTAATAATGGTTCTAAATTAAAAGCAAATACTTTTATAGCTTCATCTTCCGCTCTTTCAGTTAGATTTGATCTTATTTCCCTTTCAATGGAAGGAAATATAAGTCTTTTATAGCTATCTTCTAAGGACTTTTCTAGATAAATTTTAGAGTCAGATAAAGGATTTTTAATAATTAGTGATTTTAATTTTGAAATTATTTCTTCTTCTGGAAGATCTAAATTAACTTTTAAAAATTTCTCTTTTTCCCCTCTATTTATAGCTAATATTCTATGGTTTGCAATGGTTTTTACTGGTTCTTTATAATCATAATACATTTCATATACAGATTTTTCTTCCTCTTTAGTTCCTTCTGTCTTTATAATACCTTTATTATAAGCTATATCTCTTATTATATCTCTATACTCTGCATTATCTGAAAAAATTTCCGAAATTATATCCATAGCACCATTTAAGGCTTCTTCTATTGTATTTACTTCCTTTTCCTCGTCAATATATTGAATAACTTCCTTTTCTAATTGACCATATTTCACCTCCTGCAATAATATAGTATTTGCCAAGCCTTCTAAACCTTTTTCCTTTGCAATAGTAGCCCTGGTCCTTCTCTTTGGTCTATAGGGCCTATATAAGTCCTCCACTCTTTGAAGAGTTTCTGCCTTTAATATTTCTTTTTTTAAATCCTCAGTTAATTTATCTTGTTCATCTATTAATCTAATTACTTCTAATTGCCTTTCTTCTAGATTCCTTAGATAATTAAGTCTATTAGAAAATTCCCTTAAAACCGTATCCTTTAAATCCCCTGTTTGTTCCTTACGATATCTAGCTATAAAAGGAATAGTATTTCCCTCATCTATTAATTCAATAGTATTTGTAACTTGAAATGGCTTTAATTGAAACTCTTCTATTAAAATTTTAACTATATCCATATTTCTCTCCCTTCCTAAAATGTGCTTATATGTGATATTCTATACAAATAACCTAATATCCTCTAATTATAGAAAAAAAAGCCTTATTTTAAAAGGCTTTTTGTTTTAAATATTCGTTTATAAATATATCTATTTCTCCATCCATTACCCCATTTACATCTCCTACTTCCACATTGGTTCTATGGTCTTTTACTAAACTATAAGGATGGAAAATATAAGATCTAATTTGTGAACCCCAAGCTATTTGAGTGTATTTTCCCTGCAAATCTTCAATTTTTTCCTTATGTTCCTCTTCTTTTAACTGAATTAATTTAGCCTTTAATAATTTCATAGCAGTAATTCTATTACTGTGTTGAGATCTTTCATTTTGACATTGTACAGTAATACCTGTAGGCAAATGGGTAATTCTTACTGCAGAGTCTGTAGTGTTTACATGTTGTCCTCCAGCACCACTAGCCCTATAGGTATCAATTTTTAAATCTGACTCATTGATTTCAATTTCCATATCATCATCTATTTCGGGATATACATCTATACTGGCAAAGGAAGTATGCCTTCTATTGGAAGAATCAAAAGGAGATATTCTAACTAAACGATGTACTCCTTTTTCTGATTTTAAATATCCATAGGCATTAAATCCTCTAATATACATGGTGACAGATTTAATCCCTCCTTCAGTATCTGATTGATAATCCACAATCTCTACTTGAAATCCTTTTTCATCAGCCCATCTTTTGTACATTCTTAACAACATTTCTGCCCAGTCCTGTGCTTCCAATCCTCCTGCTCCAGAGTGTATGGAAAATATAGCATTATTTTTATCATATTCTCCATTGAGTAATGTGGACAATTTGAAATCTTGGGCAATTTTTGAGATTTTTTCATAATTATCCTTTATTTCCTTATATACTTCATAGTCTTCCTCTTCAAGGGCTAATTCTATTAATACTTCTAAATCTTCAATGGAATTTTTTAAATCCTCATATCCTTCTATCTCTTTTTTGTAACCCTTTAGTTCTTGCATAATCTTTTGGGCCTTTTCCACATCATCCCAAAAATTTTCATTATAGCTTTTCTTTTCTAATTTATTAGCCCTATCCCTTAAGCCATCTATGTCAAAGAGAAACACCTAATTCATCTACCATCCCTTTAATTTCTTCTAATTTTTCTTTATATAAATATATTTCTTCCATATTTGCTCCTTTCCTCTATACAATATACAATTCCAAATTATGCAAACTCAAAAGTTCTAGTTCTAATTCAAAATTTACAATTTTCCCTAAGGGAATACTCTATTTTCCACAGCATTTCTTATACTTTTTACCACTACCACAGGGACATGGGTCATTTCTTCCTATTTTTTTCCCTTTAACTACAGTTTGTTGTGGTTCTCTTCTTGTGTCCATTGGATTAGCTACTCTTTTTCTTTCCATTTTTTCTGGTGCTTCCACATGGTATAAATATTTTACAGTATCCATTTGAATATTGTGATTCATTTCTTCAAACATATCAAAACCTTCTATTTGATATGCTCTAACTGGGTCTTCTTGACCATAGGCTCTTAATCCTATACCTTGCCTTAACTGATCCATTGCATCTATATGGTCCATCCATTTACTATCTACTACTTGTAACAATATTACCCTTTCTATTTCCCTAAATAGTTCTTCTCCTATTTCTTTTTCCTTTTCTTCATATCTTTCCAATGCAATAGTATATAGTTTATCTATTAAAGTATCCTTATCTAAAGAATCTATATTTTCTACTTTTAAAGCTCCTTTAGGTAAAAATATATTTTCTAAATGATTTTCTAGTCCAGCTATATCCCATTCCTCTGGATATTTGCTTTGCATAGTATACATTTCCACTGCATTTTCTATAATATTTTTTGTCATACCTAAAATGTGTTCTCTTAAATTTTCCCCTTCTAGTACTTTTCTTCTTTCTCCATAAATTACTTCTCTTTGTTTATTCATTACATCGTCATATTGTAATACATGTTTTCTAATTGCAAAATTATTTCCTTCTACTTTCTTTTGGGCAGATTCTATTGACCTAGTTAAAATTTTATGCTCCAAAGGTTCATCATCAGGCATATTCATATTATCTATCATATCTCTAATTCTTTCCCCACCAAATAATCTCATTAAATCGTCCTCTAGGGAAATATAAAATCTTGAAGAACCAGGGTCTCCTTGCCTTCCAGAACGACCTCTAAGTTGATTATCTATCCTTCTAGATTCATGTCTCTCAGTGCCTATTATATGAAGGCCACCTACTTTAATAACTTCTTCTGCATTTTTATCAGTTTCTATCTTATGCTTTTCATATAATTTTCTATATTCTTCTCTAGCTTTTAATAACTCCTCATCATTAGTTTCCTGAAAACTATCAACAAAAGCTATTATTTCATCTGGGTACCCAGCTTTTTTCATATCTAATTTAGCCATATACTCAGGATTTCCCCCTAAGACAATATCTGTACCCCTTCCTGCCATATTTGTAGCTATGGTAATAGCTCCAAGTCTTCCTGCTTGAGCTACAATTTCAGCTTCCCTTTCGTGGTGTTTAGCATTTAATACTTCATGGGGTAGTCTTTCTTTTTTAAGCATTTTACTTAGCAATTCTGAGTTCTCAATGGAAATTGTACCTACTAAAATTGGCTGTCCAGTTTTGTGCTTTTCTTTAATTTCTTCCACTATGGCTTTAAATTTTACTTCTTCATTTTTATATACTATATCTGGGAAATCCTCCCTTATTACAGTTTTGTTTGTTGGAATTTCCACTACATCCATGCCATAAATTTCAGTAAATTCTGCTTCCTCAGTTTTAGCTGTACCTGTCATACCAGCTAGTTTTTCGTACATTCTAAAATAGTTTTGAAAAGTTATAGTGGCTAAAGTTTTTGATTCTGACCTTATATTTAAGCCTTCCTTAGCCTCTATGGCTTGATGTAATCCATCACTATATCTTCTACCATACATTAGCCTTCCTGTAAATTCGTCTACTATAATTACTTCTCCTTCTTGCACTACATAATCTATATCCCTTTTCATAATATTATTAGCTTTTAATGCTTGATTTATATGATGAGCAATTTCCATATTATTTGGATCAGCTAAATTTTCTAAATTAAAATATGCTTCTGCTTTAGCTGTTCCTTTTTCAGTTAAATTACAAGACCTAGCTTTTTCATCTATAATAAAATCTACAACTTCCTCTTTTATTTCCCTATTAAAAGGGTCATTGGTTTCTTCTTTAGGGTCTATTATTCTTCCTTTTAAAGTTTTTACAAATGAATTGGCAGCTCCATATAATTCTGTAGATTCTTCACCTTTACCAGAAATTATTAGAGGAGTTCTAGCTTCATCTATTAGTATGGAGTCAACCTCGTCTACTATGGCATAATTTAATTTTCTCTGTACCATTTCTTCCTTGTATATAACCATATTGTCTCTTAAATAATCAAAGCCAAATTCATTATTGGTACCATAGGTTATGTCTGCATTATAAGCTGCCTTTCTCTCTTCTTTACTCATTCCATGAACTATGCAACCTACAGATAGACCTAAAAATTCATATACTTTCCCCATCCAATCCTTATCTCTTTTGGCCAAATAATCATTAACTGTAACTATATGAACACCTTTTCCGCTTAATCCATTTAAATAAGCAGGTAAAGTAGCTACTAGGGTTTTTCCTTCCCCAGTTTTCATTTCTGCAATTCTACCTTGATGAAGGATTATGCCTCCCATTAACTGTACTCTAAAATGTTTCATACCAAGTACTCTTCCTGAAGCCTCTCTAACTACTGCAAAAGCTTCTGGTAATATATCATCAAGGGTTTCCCCATTATTTAATCTTTCTTTAAATTCTACTGTTTTTAATTGTAATTCACTATCAGATAAGTTTTCCATTTCCCTATCTAATGCTTCTATTTTATCTACTAATGGCTCTATATGTTTTAATTCTCTTTCACTATAGCTACCAAAAATTTTTTCAAAAAAACTTTTCATTATGAACCACCTTTCAATCTACACTAATTCTACTCCTATATTTTATCACTCATTATAGCTTTTCACAATAAGGAGAATTTTTACAATATATATCCTCCCATAAAAGAATCTTCTCCTACCATAATTTCCTGTATCAACGCAAATATACTAAAGCTAATTATTAAATCTCCTAAACTTATTATTCTAGAAATAGGATAAGGTTTAGCAAAAACAATAATATCACCTAAAATAGGATATTTTACTCCTTCTGTAATGGGAGTATATAAATATGTACTTCCTGTTTCTATTATTTCTTCTAATTTAGGCGAATTAATAAATGGAATTCCCTCTATTAATATAGGTATTTTCCAATTGTTTATAGAGAATACTAAAAAGTTCATAATATAACCTAAAAGAGCAGCCCATAGGGATCTAAATTTTAAATTAGTAAATATACCAATTAAGATTAAAATATAGGAGATTATCATTATTTCCTTAGTATGAGAAATAATCTGGTTTACTTTACCAATGGCTTCTATTTTATTTAAGAAAACTAATATATATTGTATCAAAATCCCCAAAATTAACACCCACATTGTCTTATGATTTACTGATTTAAACCTTCTAAATTTGCCACCTCGAATTAATCCAATAATTAAAGAAAGAATTATAGCCTCTATTAACATAGTATCATCTCCTTTTCACTCTAAATTAAAATTGCAGGATATTATATCCTGCAATTTTAATCTATTTTAATTATACTATTAAATCTCTGGTTCTATCAAGCCATAGTTTCCATCTTTTCTTTTATATAATACATTTAAATCGTCAGAATCTGCATTCATAAATACGAAGAAATTATGCCTTAGTAATTCCATTTGTAATATTGCCTCTTCCACATTCATTGGCTTCATATCAAATCTTTTAATTTTTACTACCTTTGGCCTATCATCCTCTTCTTCTAAAGGCATTATATTTTCAAATCTAATGGTTTCTCCATTATTATATCTTCTTTGAAGTTTAGTTTTATGTTTTCTAATTTGTCTTTCTAGTACATCCACTGCTTTGTCAATTGCTGCATACATATCGTCGCTAGATTCCTCAGCCCTAAGTATAGTTCCAGGTAGGTTTATGGTTACCTCAATAATCTGTCTGTTTTTCTCTGTGCTAAAGACTATATCCCCTTCAATATCCTTTTGAAAATACTTTTCTAATTTCCCCATCTTCTTGTTTGTTACATCCTTTAATGCTTCTGTTATATCCATATTCTTTCCTGTAAAATTAAGTTTCATAAACCCCATCTCCTTTCATATAAGCACAATCTAAAAACACTTATATCTCTTATTTATATAATATACCCATAAAAGGGAAGTATGTAAACAATTATTATAAAAATAAATTATTTAAAATTTATTCATGAATCTTGAATAATTATTTATGGAATAATCAACAGGATTTTGTTAGTTATATGTGAATAATTAATTAGGTTTTCTGTGGATAATGTGAATAAGTCTGTGGGTAACTGTTTATCCTTGTTTATAATTGTGGATAAGTCTATTGATAAGTTCTTAATAAATTTTTTTCTACTTTTTTCTACCTTTTAAAATATATTTAGAAAATTTTTCATCTTATACTTATTCAATTGGCGAAGGAAATTGAAAATTGTAAATACAATTTATACAAAAAAAATTAGCTTAAAAGTACGAGATTTTTCAGCCTTTGGCCCTAAAATTAAAATAGTACCAGGGTCCTATCCTGGTACTATTTTTCACTTTTTCTCATCAATTAATATACTTCCTGTAATAGGTTTATTATAACCTTTATATGCTCTTTGCCCATCTTTTACTCTTTTTAATTCCATTTTAGTTTTTTCTATTCTTTTTTTCATATTTTCATTATTTTCATCATCTAATAAAGATATGGCTACCAATGTAGAGGATATATCTGTTACAATTTCTTTTAACTCTTTTAAATTAGGATATAGTTGCACATTTAATTCCTCTATTTTTTCTATACCTTCAGTATTTTTTATCTGAGAAAATATAGTTAAAAATTCTATATCAATTTTGTTTATTTCTTCTATTAATTTGTCTTTTTCATCTAGTATATGATTTAAATTTTCCATATCTTCCTTTTCTATTTCTTCTTTTTGCCCCTTTGTAATACTATACATTTTGTTTATTAGTTGGTTTTTTTCTTTAGATAGAGAGATTAATTTGTCTATATTATCTTTAGTCATTAGACTACACTCCTCTATTTTCGTAGACTTGTTTCTTTACTTTTAACATTGCTTCTTTCCAAGTATCTCTCATTTCAGTTACAATATCTAATGCTTCCCGTATTGGCTCTGATTTTTTATATATATTAGCATCTATTAGCCTGTCCAATATAAAATCATATAATGTTCTTAAGTTTTCAGACACTTCGTATTCCATATTTAAAGAAGAATTCAATTCTATAATAATATCTTGGGCCCTTAATAATGACTCATGAGCTTTACCTATATTATTATTTTCAATATGGTATTTCCCAATATTCATAAATTTAATAGCACCGTCATATAACATTAAAGTCAATTCTTCTGGAGTAGCTGAAAAAACTGTATTTTGTTTATATTGATTTAGGGCATTGTATGTCATTTTACCCATCCTCTCCTTTTATCCCATAAATTGCTGCATCATCCAGGCACTTTGTTGATTCATTCTAGCAATTGCCTTTTCCATTGCTGCAAATTTAGCATAGTATGCATTTTCTTTTCTAAATAGCATGGTATTTAAATCGTCTATTTTTTTACTATAATCTAGTACATCTTTTTCCAATAGACTAATATTTCCCCTACCACTTTTAGTACCTGCAACAAAATCCAATAATATACTTCCCTTTACATCTCTATATAAACCTGCTTCACCTGCTGTTCCAGATTTATGGATTATTTCTTCCATACCTAACATTATATTATCGTGGATTCTAGCTACAAATCCTCCACCTTCGTATTTCTTTATTTTTCTGTCTTCTTCCCTTTCTTCCTCTATAAATTTACTTTCTTTAAATAATATTTTCATTACTTCATCTGGGTCTTCTGCTATTGCATTCTTTAGTTTGTCTTCGTCTATAACTAATTTACCACCAGCACTACCTCTGGCATATTTTTCAGTAGAAATACCTATATCTGTTATAAGTGTGTATTTCCCACTAAAACCATCTTTTACTTCAAATTTCTCATATATACTTCGTCTAGTATTTAGCATAGTTCTAGATATAATATCATCAGAACGAAGTAATCCAGATTTAGCCTTTTCTTCCCAAAGATTTATATCTTCTTTGTCCATCTCCTTTTTTTGCTCTGCTGTTAAAGGCCTATAACTTCTATATTGTTCTTCATTTAATAGCTTATTAGTCTTTTCTACTAATTCATTATAATCATCTACAAATTCTTTTATTTTTTCATAAACCCCATCTACATCTGTGCCTACATTTACGGTAAATTCACCTTTGGCTTTTAGATCCATAGTAATACCGTTAATG